>CAMPHL010000045.1 GCA_946885905.1 uncultured Pseudomonadota bacterium
CTTCGCGACACCTTCAACTCGGCCTCGCCCGTGCAGGTGATCACGCGCGACGAAACGCTGATGGCAGGCTTCGACTCCACCACGGCCGCCCTTCAGTCCGCGGGCGTCACGGCTGGATCCGGGCAGATCAACAACGCCTTCGGCGGCTTCGTCACCGACGGCGGCCCGGGCGCCAATACCATCGGCCTGCGCGGCTTGGGCGCGACCCGCACCCTGGTGCTTCTCAACGGGCGGCGCGTAGCGCCGGCCGGCACTCGGGGCGCCGTCGGCACCGCCGACGTGAACGTGCTCCCCAGCTCCGTGATCGACCGCATCGAAATCCTGAAGGACGGCGCATCCTCGATCTACGGCTCCGACGCTGTCGCAGGCGTGATCAATATCATTACCCGCAAGAATATCCAGGGCGTCACATTCGAGGGCCAGTACAACGCGCCCGAAGACGGCGGCGGGGAAGCGAAGCGCGCGTCCATCACGGCCGGTTGGACCGGCGACCGCGGCTTCCTCTCCGGATCGCTCGAGATCTACGACCGCAACGAGGTCAAGTGGAGCGAGCGCGACTGGATGAAGTGCCAGACGGACTATCGCCGTCGGGTGGTCGATGGTGTGCCGCAGGACTGGGGCAGCCTCGACTTCATCGACCCTCTCACGGGCCAGCCCAAGTGCTACGGCATCACCGGCACGGGCAACAACGGGGTCACCATCAACACCATGGGCACGGGCAACATCACCGGCGTCCCGGCTGCCGGCGCGGTGGGTACCGTGTTCAACCGCTGGCGCCCGAACTCGGGCATCGGCACGGGCCTCGTGGGCTTCGAGGGCGTCGGCGGCGGCGCCAACAGCACCAACGTGCGCGATACGTTCGAGCCGCGCATGATGAACCAATCGCTCATCTCGCCGGCCAAGCTCACCACGGCGTTCGTACAGGGCGGCTACGACATCGGCATGCTCGGCAACGCGGAGCTCTACGGCGAAGCGCTTCTGCACAAGCGTGAATCGGCCCAGATCGGCTATCGCCAACTGTCACTCGACTATGCGCGCGGCAGCCCGCTGATCCCCGCCGCTCTGCGTTCGGTCCCCAACCTGCAAAACGCCCCGTCGCTCATCACCAACGGCGAGCCCCTGCAAATCCGGGCATTCATCGGCTTCGGCAACTACCTGAGCGAGCAGGAAGTCGAGTACAGCAAGTTCCTGGGCGGCCTCAGGGGCAACCTGCCCTTCCGCGACTGGACGTATGACGCCTCCGCGATGTTCGCCAAGTCCGACGCCTCGTACATGTTCCAGCAGTGGCTGACGGACCGCATGGCACAGAGCCTGGACGTGGTCCAGAACGCCAACGGCAGCTTCTCGTGCCGCAACCCCGCAAACGGATGCGTCCCCGCGCCCGCCCTGAGCAGCGCCGTCATAGGTGGCGTCCTGCCGCAGAATTGGGTGGACTGGACTTTCGTCGACAACGTCGGGAACACGACGTATGAGGAAACCACCGTTACCCTCAACACCAACGGCACCCTGTTCCAGATGCCTCACGGGCCGGCCCGCGGCGCCATCGGCTTCGAGTACCGCCGCGCCGAGATCGACGACACTCCGTCGATCGACATGCAGAACGCCAACGTCTACAACTTCTCCTCGGCCGCCATTACCCGCGGCTCGGATTCCGTGAAGGAAATCTACGGTGAGGTCGAGTTGCCGCTGCTGCGCGGGCTGAAGGGTGCCGAGGAGCTGACCGTCAACCTCTCCGGCCGCTGGACCGACTACGAGTCCTACGGGAGCGACACAACCTACAAGGTCGGCGCGCTCTACTCGCCGGCCAAGTGGCTTTCCTTCCGCGCCGCCCAAGGCACGTCGTACCGCGCTCCGGCGCTGTTCGAGCAGTTCCAGGGCTCGACCAGCGGCTTCCTCAGCAGCCAGAACGACCCCTGCAACAACTACGGGGCCAATCCGGGCACGACCCGCGCGGCGAACTGCGCTTCGGAAGGGCTCGCGCCCGACTTCCAGGCGACGCAAAGCGTGCAGGTCAACCAGATCGGCGGCAGGGAGACAGGCCTCAAGGCGGAGACGTCGAAGAACCTCACGCTCGGCATGATCCTGCAGCCCGCGCTGCCGACGGGCTTCGGTGACCTGTCGTTCGCGGTCGATTACTTCGACATCGAAGTTGAAAACGGGGTCAACCAGGCCGGTGCCGGCAACATCCTGAGCCTTTGTTACGACGACCCGAACTTCAGGGCGGGCGGCTCGTTCTGCCGCCTCGTCACTCGGGGCACGGCCGCCAGCCCGACGGCGCTCGTGGTCAACAACAGCTTCGTGAACCTCTCGACCGACATCGTCAAGGGCTACGACTTCACGCTGCGCTATGTTCGCAACATCGGCCCGGGCCAGTTCCGCTTCAACGGACTGGTCACGAAGTACGACGATCAGGCAAACAAGCTGTTCCCGGACGATCCGCTGGTGAGCTTCAACGGCACCATCGGCGACGGCGCGGCACCGGGAGGCGGTGCGCCGGACATGACCGGGGTGATCGACGCGACCTACACCTGGAAGGCCTGGCGCGTGCGCTACGGCATGGAGTGGATCGACAAGATGTCGAGCTACGCGATCTTCGAGGAGGACCCGGAGACCAGCACCTACCAGATGGCGGTGCCCAGCTACACGACCCACCACCTCTCGGTGCAGTACACCGCCGACAAGTGGTCGGTCACCGCGGGCGTGCGCAACTTCACGAACGAGGATCTGCCGCAGATCTCGCAGGGCTTCGCCAACCGCAGGGGCAACGTCCCGCTGTACAGCGGCTACGATTACTTCGGCCGTACGTACTTCGTGAACGTGCAGTTCTCGATGTAAGAGCGCAGCAGGCGCCACGTCACTTCACGGTGACGTGGCGTTTTCTTTTGTGCCGTGCACACGCAGCAGAAGGAGAACCTCATGTTTGCAATCATCCGCGCCTGGACACCCGGGCTGGCCGTGATCCTGGCTGTGGCAGGCGCCGTTGCGCACGCGAAGCCGGCAGTCCCGACGGTTGCGCAGCTGGCGGCCTATTCGAAGATGTCGAGCTTCACCCTCTCGCCCGACGGCAAGCACCTGGCGGGGCTCGAGGCTCGGGGCGAGGAGCGCCTGATCCTGGTCTGGAAGACCGATGCGCTCGACAAGCCGCCGGTCGCGATCGGGTCTTCGGTCATGAAGATCCAGTCCGTGCAGTTCATCAAGAACGACCGCCTGGCCGTCACGATGTGGCAGCCTTACGAGTCGCGCCTCGACACGGTGCTCAAGCAGTTCATCACCAAGCTCTTCATCACCGACCTGGAGGGCAAGACCTGGAACGAGCCCATGCCGCAGGCGCGGGCGAGCAGCCGCACGGAGGAAAGGCTGCAGGCGCTGTCGAATCCCCAGGTCCTCGACACCCTGCCGAACGATCCCGACCACATCCTCGTCATCAACGACGTGGGCGGCAGCGCAGGCGATGTCTACAAGGCGAACGTGCGCACCAACCGCGCCGAGCGGGTCGTGCGCTCGGACGAGAAGAACGCCGGATACGTCACCGACCTGGAAGGCACCATCCGGGGCAGGAACCGCGCGGACGTGGACAACACGGGCGCTTACATCACCGCCGAGATCCTCGAGGTGGCCAGCGGCAAATGGGTGGAGCACTTCCGCTCATACATGAAGGATCGCGACCAGGTCCAGATCGTGGGCTTCGCCAAGGATCCCAGCACCGCCTTCGTGCTCTCCAACGTGGGTCTCGACAAGGCGGTGATCTACGAATACGACGTCGCCTCGCGCAAGCAGAAGGAGATCCTGTTCAAGCACCGCTTCTTCGACGCCTCGTCCGTTCTCATCAGCCGCAACAAGAGCTCCGACATTCCGGTCGGGGAGGTCATGGGCATCACCTACGAGGGGCCGCGCGAGGCGCCCGCCGACGTGTTGTGGACCTCGCCCAGGACCCAGGCGCTCGACAAGACGATCCGCCAGGCCCTCGGCCTGAAGCAGCAACCGCTGAAGGTGACGGATCCGGCCACCGGCGAGAGCGCGCAGATCGAGTACGACCTCGATGCGGCCTACCAGGTGACGTCCTGGACACCGGACCTCAGCGCGGTCGTCTTCGTCGTGAGCGGCGCGTCGCGCCCGCCCGAGCACTACCTGCTGCGCGACAACAAGCTCACGTTGCTCGCCAAGTCGTTCCCGCAAGTCGACCCCGCCTCCCTCGGCAAGACGAGGCTCGTCTATTACAAAGCCCGCGACGGGCTCGACATTCCGGCCTTCGTCACCACGCCGAACGCGGAGCTCTGCGGGCCCGCACCCTGGCCGGCGGTCGTGCATCCCCACGGCGGTCCGTGGGCGCGTGACAACATGGGCTTCGACGGATCGATGTGGGTGCCGCTCATGGCCTCCCGCTGCATGGCGGTCCTGCGGCCGCAATTCCGCGGATCGGACGGATGGGGCCGCAAGCTCTGGAAGGCGGGCGACGCGGAGTGGGGCCAGAAGATGCAGGACGACAAGGACGACGGCGCGAAGTGGATGGTGGAGCAGGGAATCGCCCAGAAGGGGCGCATCGCCATGTTTGGGTTTTCCTACGGCGGCTACTCCGCGATGGCCGCCGCGGTGCGCCCGGAAGGCAACTACAAGTGCGCTATCGCAGGCGCCGGTGTATCCGATCACAAGCGGATCTGGGCGCGGTTCTACCTGAACCCGTTCTTCCGCGAGCGCCAGGCGCCGACCGTCGATGGTCTCAACCCCATCGACAAGGCCGACAAGATCCAGATCCCGATCCTGGTGTACCACGGCGACCGCGACCAGATCGTGCCGCTCGAGCAGTCGGACTGGTTCGTTTCGAAGGCGAAGAGCGCCAAGTTGCCGGTGGTCTACAAGGAGATCGCCGACTACGCGCACGGCCCGGCGTGGACGCGCAAGATCATGGGCGACCAGCTGGGCCTCATCGAGGACTACCTCACCAAGGACTGCGGCGGCCGCGGCCTGTAGCGCTCGCGCGGAAAAAAAGCCCGGCCCGGCTCATCGGGCCGGGCTTTTTCTTTCCTAGGTCTCGACCTTGCCGAGCAGCAAGTACTCCATCAGCGCCTTCTGCACGTGGAGGCGGTTCTCGGCCTCGTCCCACACCACGCTCTGCGGCCCGTCCACCACCTCGGCGGCGACCTCCTCGCCGCGGTGCGCTGGCAGGCAGTGCATGAAGAGCGCATCGCGCTTCGCCTCGGCCATGATCGAGGCATCGACCATGAAGCCGGCGAAGGCCTTCAACCGCGCCTGGTTCTCGGCTTCGAAGCCCATGCTCGTCCAGACGTCCGTGGTCACCACGTCCGCGCCGCGGGCGGCTTGCTTCGGATCGTTGAAGAGCTTCACCCGGTCGCCACCGTGCTGCACGAATGCCGCCGAGGGCGCGTAGTCCTTCGGCGTGCCCACGCGCAGGTCGAAGCCCAGCAGCACCGCGGCCTCGATCCAGCTGTTGCACATGTTGTTGCCGTCGCCGATCCAGGCCACGGTGCGCCCGGCGATCGATCCCCGATGCTCCTGGTAGGTGTAGACATCGGCCAGCAGCTGGCAGGGATGGTGCTCGTTGGTGAGCCCGTTGATCACGGGCACGCGCGACTCGGAAGCGAAGCGCTCGATGATCCCGTGCTCGAACGTGCGGATCATCACGATGTCGACCATGCGCGAGATCACGCGGGCGACGTCCTCGATCGGCTCGCCGCGGCCCAGCTGCGTCTCGCTCGTGTTGAGGACGATCGAGGAGCCGCCCAGCTGGTGGATCCCGGCCTCGAAGGAAACGCGCGTGCGGGTCGAGGTCTTCTCGAAGACCATCGCGAGCATGCGATCGACCAGCGGCTGGTAGGCGACGTAGTTCTTGAAGCGCTCCTTGATGACGCGGGTGCGCTTGAAGAGGTGGCCGATCTCCTCCGAGCCGAAGTCGCGGAAGCGGAGGAAATGCCTCACGCCGCCGCGGCGGAAGGCTGCGCGAGGAAGGCCCTCACGACTTCGGAGAGGATGCCGGCGAGCTGTCGGGCCTGAGCCTCGTCGATGACCAGAGGCGGCAGGATCCGGATCACCTTGTCGGCCGTCACGTTGGTGACCAGGGCGGCGGCGAGCGCGCGCTTCACGATCTCGCCACAGGGCCGGTCGAGCTCGACGCCGAGCATGAGGCCCATCCCGCGGATGTCCTTCACGCCGGCCACGCCAGAAAGCGCCGATTGCAGCCCCGACTTCACCACTTCGCCCATGCGCCGGGCGTGGTCCAGCAGGCCGTCCTTCTCGATGATGTCGAGCGTCGTGATCGCCGCGACCATGGCGAGCGGGTTGCCGCCGAACGTAGTCCCGTGGTTGCCGGGCTTGAAGACCCGGGCCGCGGCACCGCGGGCCAGGCACGCGCCCACCGGCACCCCCGACCCCAGGCCCTTCGCGAGCGGCATCACGTCGGGCACGATTCCGGCCCACTGGTGGGCGAACCACTTGCCCGTGCGCCCGATGCCGCTCTGGACCTCGTCGATCATGAGCAGCCACTGCTTGCGGTCGCAGAGGGCGCGCAGCTTGCGCAGGTATTCGGCGTCGGCCACGTGGATCCCGCCCTCGCCCTGCAGCACTTCGAGCAGCACGGCGACGACCGAAGCGTTGTCGGCCAGCCGCTCGATGGCCGCGAAGTCGTTGTAGGGGACGCGGAGGAACCCGCCCATGAGCGGCTCGAAGCCGGCCTGCGCCTTGCGCGAGCCGGTGGCCGAGAGCGTGGCGAGCGTACGGCCGTGCCAGGCCTTCTCCATCACGATGATGGTGGCGTTCTCCACCCCGCGCTGGTGGCCGTACAGGCGCGCGAGCTTGATCGCGCACTCGTTCGACTCGGAACCCGAGTTGGTGAAGAACGCGTTGTCCATTCCTGCGAGGGCGCAGAGCCTGGCGGCTGCGCGCTCCTGCTCGGGAACGGTGAAGAGGTTCGAGGTGTGGATGAGGCGGTGCGCCTGATCGGCGAGCGCCTTCGTGAACACGGGATGCCCGTGCCCGAGGCCGTTCACGGCGATGCCCGCGAGAGCGTCCAGATATCGCTTGCCTTCGGTGTCCCAGAGCCAGGCCCCCTCGCCGCGCGCGAACGCGACCGGCTGCGGGGCATACGTCTGCATCAGGTGCGAAGCGCTCATCGTTCGGACCTCCAAAGCGAGAACGGCGGCCTGGGCCGCCGTCCTGTGGGAACGGCGATTATGCCCTACGCGCGAGCCTGCAGCGCCTTGATCTGCTTCGCGAGCCGGCTCTTGTGACGCGCGGCCTTGTTCTTGTGGATGATGCGCTTGTCGGCGATCGAGTCGATGGTCGACTGCTGCGCGCGCAGCGCCGACTCTGCGGCCTTGGCGTCGCCGCCGGCGATCGCCTTCTGCACGTTCTTGATCGCGCTGCGCAGCGTGGTGCGCAGGCTCATGTTCGCCGCGCGTTGCCGGGTCGCCTTCCGTGCGCGCTTGGCGGCCTGCTTGGTGTTCGCCATGACTGGGGTTTCCTTAAAGCGTGAAGTTGGGTCGGGGGAAGCCTGCTATCATACACGACTTGTTCATATAAAACAAAGGCCTGGACCGCTCCGCGTGAACCTGCTGAAAGCCGCCGCCTCGGTGAGCGCCATGACGCTGCTGTCGCGGATCACCGGCTTCGCGCGCGACACGCTGATCGCGGTCTTCTTCGGTGCCGGGGCGCTCACCGACGCCTTCTTCGTCGCCTTCCGCATCCCCAACCTGCTGCGCCGGCTCTTCGCGGAAGGGGCGTTCTCGCAGGCGTTCGTTCCGGTGGTGGGCGAGTACCGCTCACGCCAGGGCGAGGCCGCGACGCGCCGGCTCGCCGGCTCCGTCCTCGGGTATCTCGCATTCTGGCTCGCCGTCGCCACGGCGATCGGCATGATCGCGGCACCCCTGCTGGTCTACGTGATCGGTTCGGGGTTCGCCAAGGACGTGGTCAAGTTCGACCTCACGGTCCTCATGTTGCGCATCTGCTTCCCGTACATCGTGTTCATGTCGTTGGTTGCGTTCGCCGCCGGCATACTCAACACGTACGGGCGGTTCATGGGACCCGCCTTCACTCCGGTCCTGCTCAACCTCTCGTTCATCGGGGCGATCCTCTGGGGCGCGCCGCACTTCGACCGCCCGATCCTTGCGCTCGCCTGGGCCGTGTTCTTCGGCGGCCTCGCGCAGCTGCTCTTCCAGCTGCCGCTGCTACACCGCATAGGCATGCTGACGTGGCCCCGCTGGGACCCGAAGGACGACGGGGTCCTGCGGATACTCAAGCTCATGGCGCCGGCCGTGCTCGGCGTCTCCGTCGCGCAGATCTCGCTCGTCATCAATACCAGCATCGCTTCCCAGCTCGGCGACGGGCGCGTCTCGTGGCTCTATTACGCCGACCGGCTGATGGAGTTTCCGTCCGCGCTCCTGGGCGTTGCGTTGGGAACGGTACTCCTGCCCTCGCTCGTTCGCCGGCACCACGAGGATTCGTCCGAGGCCTATTCGCGCCTGCTGGACTGGGGATTGCGGCTCTCGCTGCTGCTCGCCACGCCAGCCGCCGTGGCCTTGGGGCTCCTCGCGGTGCCCATCGTGACCACCCTCTTCTGGCATGGAGAGCTCTTCGGCAAGCACGATGCGCTGATGACGCGCCACGCACTGGTCGCATATGCCGTAGGGCTCGTGGGTATCATCCTGGTCAAGGTGCTCGCGCCCGGCTTCTACGCGCGGCAGAACGTGCGCACTCCGGTGAAGGTCGCGATCTGCGCGCTTGTCATCACGCAGCTCGCCAACCTGGCCCTGGTCCCGTGGCTCGACCATGCGGGGCTCGCCCTGGCGATCTCGATCGGGGCGCTGTTCAACGCCGGATGGCTCTGGTTGCTCATCTGGCGATCGGGCGGATGGCGGCCCGAGCCCGGCTGGATCGAGTTCCTCTTCAAGCTCGCGGTCGCGCTCTACATGATGGGCGGGGCGATCTGGTACACGATGGGCAAGGAAGCTTCGTGGTTCGAAATCCCCGCGTCCGCGCGGGCGGCGAAGCTCTTGCTGGTCGTGATCGCCGGCGCTACGGCTTACTTCGCCGCCCTGGGCCTCATGGGCTTCAGGCCGCGGCACTTCATGCGGCAGTCCTGACCGATGCGCATCCTGCGCCATCCCCGGGGCGCCGGGCCGGACACCGCGCTCGCGATCGGAAGCTTCGACGGCGTGCATCGGGGCCACGCGGCGCTCATGGCCCGGCTCGTGGCCGAAGCGCGGGCGCGGGAGCTCGAGAGCGCGATCCTCACCTTCGAGCCGCTGCCGCGCGAGTTCTTCTCCCCGGCGACTGCGCCGCCGCGGCTCACGTCGATGCGCGAGCGGCTCTCCGAGATGCGGCGCCTGGGGGTCGATCGCGCATTCCTGCAGCGCTTCAACGCCGAGTTCGCCGCTATCGAGCCGCGCGACTTCGAGCGCCGGCTTCGCGCCGCCTACGGTGCGCGATGGGTGCTGGTGGGGGAGGACTTCCGCTACGGCGCAAGCCGCGCGGGCGACGTGGCGCGGCTGGTCGAAGCCGGGCGCCGCGAGGGTTACGAAGTACGGCTCCTTCCGGCGATCGTCGAAGGCACGGGACGGATCTCGAGCACGCGTGTGCGCGAAGCGCTGGCCGAGGGCGACCTCGCCTTGGCCGCACGGCTTCTCGGGCGCCCCTACTCGATCACCGGCCGCGTGGTCCACGGCGCCAAGCGCGGGCGCGTGCTCGGTTTCCCTACAGCCAACGTGAGCCTGGGGCGCGCGCGGCCGGCCTTGCAGGGGGTGTTTGCGGTAAAATGCTTCGGTGCAGCAACTCGCGGACTCGAGGGAGTGGCGAGCCTCGGAATCAACCCGGCCGTGAAGGACGGCGGCCCGGCGACTCTCGAAGCATTCCTCTTCGACTTCTCAGGCGACCTCTACGGGAGGCGCCTCGCCATCGAGTTCCACCGGAAGCTGCGCGACGAGGCCCATTTCGCCTCGCTCGACGAGCTGGCCGCCCAGATCCGGCGCGATTGCGACGCCGCGCGGGCGTTCTTCCGCGATGCCGCCACCCGGTAGGACCCGATGCCGAACGATACGAAGATCGACTACAAGCGCACGCTCAACCTGCCCGAGACGCCGTTCCCCATGCGCGGCGACCTGGCGAAGCGCGAGCCCGTCTGGGTGGAGAAGTGGCGCGCGACGCGCCTCTACGAGCGCATCCGCGCCGCATGCAAGG
>CAMPHL010000046.1 GCA_946885905.1 uncultured Pseudomonadota bacterium
CAACGCGCGGGCAATGGCGGACCAATCGTCACCGTCGATGGCCGCGTGATCACGCTCCCGTTGTTCCTTACGGTAGGCAATGGGCCGGTCACGCCGCTTCGCATCGTCTCGGGCAATGGCCAGGCCGTCCAGATCAACTCCGCCGCCCAGCCGCTGGTCGCGCGCGTCGTCGACGACTTCAATCGCGGCATGGGTGGGGTTCCGGTGCAATTCGCCTCCGACTGCAGCGGCACGCTGCCTTGCCTGCGTCCGGCCACGGGCGCGACCAAGCTCGTGAGCGACTCGCTAGGCAATGTCGAATCCGGCGAGCGTGTGGCGAATGCGAACACCGGGAGCTACAGCGTGAGGCTCTCCGTCCTCGGCAGCGCGGGCGGCGTGAACTACTCGATGTCCAACATCCTTCCCACCCGCACCGCCATCGCCAGGACCCGCACGGGCGAGGAAGCGTTCATCCGCTTGACCGATGCGCCGACGAGCTGCGCCATCACGCGCTGGGAGAGGATGGACGAGTCGCTCGTTGCGCCCCGCCCGTTCATGGTCGCCATGCCGCAGGGCCTGATCGAGCTCTTCATCGACAACTGCCCCGCGGGCGCGGAGATCGCGATCCGGCTGCAGCATCCGGGCGGCTTCCCCGAGGGCTCGAACATCTGGGCCGCGCGGCCCGCGTGGCACACGGTCGCCTCGACCACCACGATCGAGGGGTTCTGGGACTTCACCATCACGGACGGCGGCCCGGGCGACGGCGACAGCGCCGCCGACGGCCGCATCCGCGCGGTCCTCTCGGTGGGCTATGGCGATCCTTCCGCGCCCGACTTCCAGGACCTCTGGTGGGTGGGCTACCAGGAAAACGGCTGGGGCATCAGCATCACGCAGCACCGCGATACGCTGTTCGTGATCGTCTTCGCTTACGACGAGCAGGGCGAGCCCACGTGGTATGTGATGCCGGGCGGAAGCTGGAATGCGACGCGCAACACGTACACCGGCGTGCTGTATTCGCCGCGCGGGCGTCCCCTGTACGAACACGTCGCCGCCAACCTGGTGCCCGGCGCGCCGGTGGGAAGCCTCGCGCTGCTGTTCGACGACACGATGAATGCGCGAGCCATCTTCCAGCTCGGCGGCGTCGAGACGATCAAGCTCGTGAAGCGCCAGTTCTTCGGCGTTCGCGACGAGCGCGTGACCGGCCGTTACGCCGACATCTGGTGGGCGGGGCCGGAGAGGAGCGGCTGGGGCTTCGTGCTGCAGCAGCAGTTCGCCTCGATGTTCGCGCTCACGTTCACGTACGGCACCGATGGCAAGCCCACCTGGTACACGATGCCGTCGATCACGCAGGCCTCGAACCTGGTCTTCTCGGGGCCCGTCCACAAGACGAAGAGCTCGACCTGGCCCACGGGCTACGACCCGAACCTTCTCGAGGCGCCGGACGTGGGCGAATTCCGCGTGGAGTTCAACGCCGCGGGTACGGGCGGGACCTTCGACTTCATCACCCAGGAGCGGGCCGACCGCTTCTCGATCTCGCGCCAGCCCTTCTAGCTATCGGCCGCCCAGCAACCCGTTGATCACGGTGCTGGGCGGTTGCCCCGCCTGCAGCTGCGCGACCCAGTAGTTGTAGCCGTTCGGGTCGGGCGTCCGGTGCAGGATCTCGGTGTACGCCGTCGAGACGAACACCTGCGCGGCCGACCTTTCGCGGAAGGCGCCGCTCTCGGCGAGGTCCACGAGCACCTGGCCACGGGTCATGCGGCCGGCCTCGATCTCGCCCACCCAGTAGTTGCGCACGTCCGCCTGGCTCGGGTTGCCGAGCACGTTGGTGAAGATGAGCTCCACGAACTGCGCGTTGTCGAGCTGGCCGTAGCGCAGCTCGAACTCCCGGCTGCCCGTGAACTCGGTGGCGATCTCGTGCAGCGGGCGCGCCTCCTCGCGCTGGCCGGTGTAGTAGTTGAGTCCCTCGTAGTCGGGAAAGCGCCCGAAGGTCGCGAGGTAGAGGCGCGCGATCGGGTTCACCGTCTCCTGGAATTCCTTCGAGCCGATCACGGACTCCACCGCTTGCGCGCGCGAGATGCTCTTCGGCGCCGCGGCCCCGGCGCCCGGGATCGCCGGCAGGGAAACCAGCTCGAGCGTGGAGGGGAGGGCCGGCGTGGGTTCGATCGGCTCGGGGATGGTGACGGCAGTGGCGTGACTTCCACCCCGTCCCTGCGGCAAGGAAGCGCTGCTTTTGCCTTCGGAGAGGGCTGTGATGATCGGACGACCCTCATCCCGCCCTGCTCCTGGGTGCGCGGGTGATTTTCCGGCCTCACCCCGACCCTCTCCCAGGGCTGGGGCGGTCGTCATGATCGTCCCGTAAGAGGGCATGGGCAGGTTGCTGGTGATCAGCCAGAGCCCCAGGCCCATCACGACGAATACGACGATGGCCACGCGCATGGGCAGTAGGATATACCGCTCCATGGCCGACCCGAATATCGCCAAGCGCCTGCTCGAGTTCTCCCGCCTCTTCGCGGCGGGTGACCACGGGGCGGCGCTCGCCGTCATCGACCCGCTCGTCGCCGAGAATCCCGCCGACGGCCGGATGCTCTGGTCGCGCGCGCGCACGCTGGAGAAGCTCGAGCGCTACGGCGAGGCGCTGGCTGCCGCGAAGCGCGTGCTCGAGCTGCGCCCCGCGTTAGCCGCCGCGTGGGTCATGCGCGCCGAGCTGGGGGTCGAGGAGGAGGACTACGATCCCGAGCCCGACCTGCGCCGTGCGATCGCGCTCGATCCCAGGCTCGGCCGCGCCCGCTATGTGCTCGCCATGTTGATCCATGGCGACGAGGGCAAGCAGGACGAGGCGCGCGCCCAGATGGATGCCGCCATCGAGCTCGATCCCACACTGCACGAAGCGTTCGCGGCACGCGGAGGCTGGAGCCGCATCGAGGCCTGGACGGACCAGGCGCCGCCGGGCGACGATGATCCCGGCGTCTTCGAGACCTTCACGGGCATGCGCATCAAGCGCGCCCACCTCGAGCGCGCGCTGGCCGATTTCGATCGCGCGATCGCCGTGAAGGCGCTCCCCAATTACCGCTTCGCACGCGCGGACCTGCTGCATCGGCTGCAGCGCTTCGACGAGGCGCTCGCCGTCCTGGACGAATTGCTGGCGGAGCTTCCGAAGGACCACGCGCTCCACGCGCTCGCGCAGGACGCCCGCAAGCGCTCCGAGAACGAGGGCGGCGGCGAGCGCGACGAGGCGGCGAAGATGCTCATCGATGCGCTCGAGAACACGCCGCGGAAGGAGCGCGAAACGCTGCAGTACGACCAGGCCGCGGCCATCATTCGCAGCGTGGCGCAGGGCATGCGCTCGGGCAAGTCGATCCCGGAAGCGATGGAGGCTTTCGTCTCCGATTCGCCCGAGGACCTGGCCGCCGTGAGCATCGCCTGGCAGATCATGCAGATGGCGCAGGAGGCGCCGCCGCAGTACGAGCCGGCGAACGCGGCGGACTTCCCGGGCCACCAGCGCTCGCACGAGAAGAAGGCCACGAGGCAGCTCGCGAAGCTGGGCTTCAGGAAGCTGGGCGACTTCGATCCGGTGCACCTCGCCGTGACGCTCGCGCGCAGGCAGATGCTGAGCCTCTACGTGCGCGACGACGGTGAAGCGAGCGCGGCGGCCTTCAGCCTCAAGCCCAAATGGCCCGGCTTCACGGGTTGGGTGCTCATGACGCTGAAGGGCCTGTACCGCACGACCGACGTCGTGGAGCTCGAGACCACGTTCCTCGACGGCACCACCCTCTCCACCAACAACGCGGGCGACATGGGTGCTTTCAAGTACGGCCCCACGATCATCCAGGTGAAGCTGGCGCGGGGCACTTCGGCCGCGCGGATCTACGAGGTCCACGCCCAGCGGGTGAAGGAGCATGCGGCCGCGCATCCCGGTATCGCCATCCGGAAGGTGCGCACGTTCGAGGAAGTGAGCGCGCAGCAGGCGCGCATGACGCAGGCCAAGAACGCCTACCGCCGCTCGATCGGATTCGTCTCCGACGAGGAGCTGCGCACGATGATGGGCCCGCAGTACGACGGGCTCTCCGGAAAGGTGCGCGAGAAGCTGGCCGCGATGGCCGACCAGGCCGAGGTGCCGGCCGAGACGTAGGTTTGCGCCGATTGAGCGCGCGATGGCTCTCGGGGAAAATCATTCGATGCGCTTCGGCCTCATCCTTGCGTCGTTCCTGCCGCTGGCGGCTGCCGCCGCCACGAGCGTGCAGCAGCTCACGCCCGTCAATACCAGCGTGCTGGGCGGCGAGCGCCAGGTCTATTCGGTGCGCTTCTTCGACGCGCTGACTCGTCCCGCGGCGGGCGAGACCGTGACCTTCGCCAACGATGCCTGCGGCTTCTTCGACAACGGCGCTTTCACCACCACCGCGGCCACCGATGCGGCGGGCGTGGCCTCGGTGGGCTTCACCGCGCGGCCCCAGGGCATCACGTGCTGGATCACGGCGCAGGCGGGCGTGACGGCGCGCTTCAACGTGTTCACGTACGTGATGGGCCTGGTCACGCTCTCGAGCTCGCTCTCGCCGGCGCAGCCGCGTCCCGGGCAGCCGTTCACGTTCACGGCGTTGGCGAGCGCGGGCGCCTATCCGATCTACGGCTCGCACGTCGAGGCGCGCGTCGTGCCGCCGGAAGCGGCCGACATCGGCGCCGGCACCGACGATGGAGCGGGCCGCACGCAGTTCCCGGTGACGCCTCGCGGCTTCGATGCCTATGCGATCGAGATGACGTATCGCGGCATAACGCGGCGGCATTCGGTCGCGGCGATGGACTCGCCGTTGCAGGACATGTGGTGGGGCGGCTATCCGGAAAACGGCTGGGGCATGAGCGTCGTGCAGCACGGCGAGCGGCTGTTCGCGGCGATCTATGCCTATGACGACTCCGGCAATCCCACTTGGTACGTAATGCCCGGCGGGACGTGGAACGCGGCGCGCACGGCTTTCAGCGGGCCTTTGTACTCCCCCCACGGCGCGCCTTACGCGGCCTACGACGCATCGAAGCTGGTGGTGGGCGATGCGGTGGGCAGCGCGACGATCACGTTCTCCGGCGTGGGCGAGGCGACGCTCGACGTGTCTCTCGGCTCCAGGGCCACGCGCAAGGCGCTGGTGCGGCAACCCTTCGGCATCCCCGAGTCGCTGGCCGCGCCGCGGCAGGTGGGCGACATGTGGTGGGGCGGCCCTTCGCAGAACGGGTGGGGCATCGCGCTGCTGCAGCAGCACCGCATGCTCTTCGGCGTGTGGTTCACGTACGGCGAGGACGGCTCGCCCACCTGGTTCGTGATGCCTTCGGGCTTCTGGGCCGACGCGAATACCTGGCGAGGCCGCCTCTACCGCACCCGGAGCTCGCCCTGGCTCGGCGCCGCCTACGATCCCGATCGACTCTCGAGCACGGACGTCGGGCCCTTCACGCTGCGTTTCGAGGGCGAGACCGCGTCCTTCACCTATACGATCGGCGGGAAAACGGGCACGATGACGCTCATGAGGCAGGCGTTCTGATGATTGCGGCGGCGCACCCCGTGGCCACGTCGTCACACCCCGTGGCCACGTCGTCGCACCCCCGTTGGTGGGTGCCCAATCTCCTGCTCGTCCTCGCGCTCCTGATTTTCAGTGCGCCCGCTTGCGCGTACGAAGTCCGCATCCCCGACTTCCCGCTGCTGGAAAGGCAGCTGCGCCTCACGCCCCTGCAGAAGGCCCAGTACGAAATCGCGGTCGCGGCGAGCCAGCGCGCGCTCATGGCCGCGGCACTGGCGGGCTTGCAGGTGAAGGAACGGCTGGGCCACGAGCTCGCGAAGCCGATGCCGGACCTGAACGTGCTGCTCCGGATGCACGAGGAGGTCATGGAGATGGCGGGCGCGCCGTTCCGCGAGGCTGCGGGCGAATGGGAGCGGCTCTTCCGGCTGCTCGACCGGCGTCAGGTGGAGGCGGCCAAGCGATTCCTGAAGGACCAGCTCGGGCCTTATTCCTTCGGCGTGGTTTGATTCGCCTCGGTCCCTACCTACCCGTGCAGCGCGAACCCACCGAGCAAGCCCGCGACGCCGTAGGCACCAGCTGGCGCTGCTCGTCGATCAGGTCTTCGAGCCACTGCCGATCGGCGTAGCGGACATTGTGGGGAACGTCCATCCAGGTGCGGGGCAGGTCGGTCCTGCCGCGAATGAGCGTGCCCGTCTTCGCCGACATGCGCCGGTAGCCCGGATCGAAATCGGTGCTGACGATGGGCAGCTGGAGGCCACAGCCGGCCAGGAGAGTGGAACAGATCGCGGCAATCGCAAGATTTCTCATTTCGCCTCCCGTGTACTGGCTGCCCTCGCCTGTCTGCCGTTTACCGCTGGCGCGAGTGTATGACTCGGCCAATAATGTGCGGCGGAGGGACAATCTTCCGTAACAAATAACAAGGGGGAGGCCATGGAGGGACTCAAGACGTCGTCCGACGTCCTCTTCATCCTGCTGGGCGCGATCATGGTGCTCGCGATGCACGCGGGGTTCGCCTTCCTGGAGCTCGGCACCGTGCGGCGCAAGAACCAGGTGAACGCGCTGATGAAGATCCTCGTGGACTTCTCGATCTCCACGGTGGCGTACTTCTTCATCGGCTACGCGATCGCCTACGGGGCGACCTTCTTCACCGGCGCCGAGGCGCTCGCGCAGAAGAGCGGCTACGAGCTGGTGAAGTTCTTCTTCCTGCTCACATTCGCCGCGGCGATCCCGGCGATCGTCTCGGGCGGGATCGCGGAGCGATTCCGCTTCCATCCGCAGATCGCGGCGACCTTCCTGCTCGTGGGCTTCGTGTATCCCTTCTTCGAATCCATCGCGTGGAACCAGGCGTTCGGCATCCAGGCGGCGTTGAAGGACGCGTTCGGCGCGGAGTTCCACGACTTCGCGGGTTCCATCGTCGTTCACGCCGTCGGCGGATGGATCGCGCTCGCGGCCGTGATCCTGCTCGGGCCGCGGCTCGGGCGCTACGGCAAGGACGGGCGCGTGATGGCGATGCCGCCTTCGAGCATTCCCTTCCTCGCCTTGGGCGCGTGGGTGCTCACGGTCGGCTGGTTCGGGTTCAATGTGATGAGCGCGCAGACCATCGACAGGATCTCGGGGCTGGTCGCGGTGAATTCGCTCATGGCGATGGCCGGCGGCACGATCGCGGGACTGGTCGTGGGCCGCAACGATCCGGGCTTCGTCCACAACGGGCCGCTGGCGGGCCTGGTGGCGATCTGCGCGGGCTCGGACGTGATGCATCCGATCGGCGCCCTGGCGACCGGGCTCGTCGCCGGCGCGCTCTTCGTATGGATGTTCACGCTCACCCAGGACAAGTGGAAGATCGACGACGTGCTGGGCGTGTGGCCGCTGCACGGCCTGTGCGGGACGTGGGGCGGTCTCGCGTGCGGGATCTTCGGCTCGACGGCGCTGGGCGGCATGGGCGGCGTCGCCTTCATGAGCCAGCTTGCCGGCACGGCGATCGGCATCGTGGTGGCGCTCGGGGGCGGCTTCCTGGTCTACGGGTTGCTCAAGCAGACGGTGGGGATTCGCCTCGACCCCGAGGATGAATTCAACGGCAACGACATCGCCGTGCACCGCATCAGCGCGACGCCGGAGCGGGAGGAGCGGGCTTAGGTCAGCGCGAGGCCTGCGCGCGCGAGTAGCTGGGCGACGCCGGAGCGGGCTTCTTCCTCGCCTCCTTTTTGGGCGGGACGTAGGCCTCGCCCTCGAAGGCGATCTCGGGCTTCACGCGCTCGATCAGCTCCGGGGTGAAGCCGGGGACGTGGCGCAGCTCGTTGAAGTTGTCGATCGGCCCGTTCGCCGCCCGGTACTCGATGATCGACTTGGCCTTCACCTTGTCGAGCCCCTTCGTGCGCTCGAGCTCGCTCTGCTGCGCCGTGTTCACGTTCACGGTCGCGAACGCGGTCGCGGCCTGCAGCGCCATCAGCAACACGATCGGCTTTCTCATCGGAGCATTCCTACACGGGCCGCGCTTTTGCGCGTCAACGCCGTTTTGACGCGCAGAACCCGAAATGGTGTCAGACACCTTTGTTCGGGTAGAACGAAAAACGGTGTCTGACACCTATCCTTGGTTCGCTCCGCGACACAAACCTCAGGTGTCTGACACCGTTTCTGGCGGTTCCCTCGTTGCCAGGACCTTATCGATGCGCCGGCCGTCCAGATCGACGATCTCGAAGCGCCAGCCTCCCCAGGACACGTACTCGCCGGTGCGCGGCAGGCGTCCCAGCACGAGCAACATCATGCCGCTGAGTGTCTGGTAGGAGCCCCGATCCTCCTCGGGCAACTCCTTGAGGTGCAGCCGGTCCTTGAGCTCGGGCACGGGGATGAGCCCGTCCAGCAGCCACGAGCCGTCCTCGCGCTGGATCGCCCACGCATCCTCGGCCCGGTGCGGCTTGAACTCGCCCGTGATCGCCTCGATGAGGTCGGTCATCGTGACCATGCCCTGCACCTCGCCGTACTCGTCCACGACGATTGCCACGTGCTGCCCGCCGGACCCGCGGAAGTTTTCCAGCAGCTCCATTCCCGTGAGCGTCTCCGGGACGAAGACAGGCGGGAGGGCCAGGGCGGCCAGGTCCGGGACCTCGCCCTTCAACGTGCGCGCGAGCAGGACGCGTGCCGAGATCACGCCCACGATGTCCGAAAGGCCGCCGCGCACAACCGGGAAGCGCGTGTGGTCGTGCGTTTCGATGATGCGGGCGTTCTCGCTCCAGGGGCGCGTCACGTCGAGGAAAACGAGGTTGCCCCGCGGCACCATGAGCGAGCCCAGGTGCCGGTCGTCGAGGCGAAAGACGTTGCGCACCATCTCGCTCTCGGATTTCTCGATCACTCCGGCGGTGCGGCCCTCGAGGAGGAGCGAATGGATCTCCTCCTCGACCATCTGCGCGCCGTCCGGCTCCTTCAATCCCAGGATCGAGATCACCACGTGCGTCGAGCCCGAGAGCAGCTTCACGAAAGGCTTGGTGATGGTCGAGAGCCACTTGAGCGGGCGCGATATCACCCGCGCGATCGACTCGGGGCTCATCTGGCCGATGCGCTTCGGGACGAGCTCGCCCAGCACGATCGAGAAGTAGGTGATGGTGACCACGACGAACGCGGTGGAGGCGTAGTCGGCCACCCCGGCGTCCATGCCGAAGCGCGACTGCATCCACGCGGCCACGGGTTTGGCGAGCACCGCTTCGCCGACGATGCCGTTCAGCAGCCCGATGGTGGTGATCCCGATCTGCACGGTGGAGAGGAAGCGCGTGGGCTCTTCGGCGAGCTCGAGCGCGCACTTCGCTCCGCGGTCGCCGCTGTCTGCCCTGGCCTGGAGGCGGCCCTTGCGCGAGGCGACGAGCGCCATCTCCGACATGGCGAATGCGCCGTTCAGCAGGACGAGCATCAGCAGGATCGCGATTTCCATGGCGTTTCCGGGGTCGAGGGTGGCGGAATTGTCCCATTTCGCGCCAGCACGGGCGCTCGACTCGGGCCTTGCCGCGTCGTCGTCCGGCTCGGAGCTACTTGGTCCGCGTCACCGAATCCCATCCGGAGCTACTTCGTCCGCTTCCGCATGCGACTCGGAGCTAGTTGGTCCGCGTCCACATCCGACTCGGACCTACTTCGTCCGCGTCCTCATCTGCGCGATCGACGCGGCCGGAATCGCGATGTGCACATTTGCGCCCTGGCCGTGCGGCGCGGTGGCGATGCCGAGGAGGTTGCCGTACTGGTCGAAGACACCGCCGCCGGAGGCCGTGGCGGCGACCGGCGTCGTGAGCTCGATGAGCGGGCCGCGGATCGCCTTCACCGCGCCTTCGGCCGCGGTGAGGTCGCCGTTCGCATCGAGGGCCATGGTGTAGATCCTGTCGCCAGCCTTGGGCTCCTCGGTCGAGATCTTGAGCGGCGGCGTCGTGTATCCGGAGAGCGAAAGGCGGCAGAGGTCGAGCGCTTCGTCGGTGATGTCGAGCTCGGCGGGGAACTGCTCCTTGCCGACCTTGACCACGAGGCTGCCGCCAGCGGTTATCGCGTGGCAGGTGGTCACCATGGTGCCGGGCTCGGTGGAGACAGCGAGGCCGATGGGGGTTGTCCTGCCCGACATCGAGTAGGCCATCACGCGGCCGGTGGAGGAAGCGGCGCTGCCGAGCACTTCGAGCGCGGTACGGGTTC
>CAMPHL010000047.1 GCA_946885905.1 uncultured Pseudomonadota bacterium
GGGCAGGTATCGCAACCTCGGCGACCAGGCGCGGCGCGTGTCTTCCGGCCGGATCGTGGGCCAGAGCAGCATCGGCCACGCCATGCGGCCGGGGCAGGGACGCTGGCAGGACGTCGGGCGCGGCGACGTGAGCGTCTTCGACGCGCGCGAGTTCCGCGGCTTCCTCACCACGCTTTCCGATGGGGTGCGCGACTCCCAGCGCATCGGCATCAACGACCCCCTGGCCTCGATCATCGTGAACCGCGGCACGTGGCAGTTCTGCACGCACGCCGACTTCCAGGGCGATTGCCATGTCTACGGCCCGGGCGAATACCGCTCGCTGCCCTCGGGACGCGACGATGCTTACTCGTCGGCGCGCCCGGTCGAGCCAAACGCGCTCGCACGCCGTCCGCCCCGGGGCGGGGGTCCGGCGAAGCGCGGGCGCATCGCCATGTTCGAAGGCATCGACTTCCAGGGCCGCTCGATCTACCTCGATGCGCCGATGGCGAACCTCGAGTTCCTCGACTTCAACGATCGCGCGCGATCGATCGTCGTCGACGGAGGAACCTGGCGTCTCTGCTCGGATGCGCAGGACCAGGGGGAGTGCCACGATTTTCCGCCCGGGCGCTATCCCGCGATCCCGCGCGGCATCAGCGGCAAGGTGTCCTCGGCGCAGCTGCGCTGACCGCCGCCAACGGCCTGCGAATGGAATCGGGCAAAATATCGGTCTCTCCGGAGGTTTCCATGACCCTCGACTCCACCCAGGAATTGATCGACGAGCTGCGCCACGGCCGCATGGTGGTGCTGGCAGACGCGGAGGATCGCGAGAACGAAGGCGACCTCGTGCTGGCCGCCGACTTCGTGACGCCCGAGGCGATCAACTTCATGGCCACGCACGCGCGCGGCCTGATCTGCCTCACCCTCACCGAGGATCGCTGCCGCCAGCTGGGCTTGAACCTCATGGTGAGCGACAACCGCTCGCCGCACGGCACCGCGTTCACCACCTCGATCGAGGCCGCGAGCGGCGTGACGACCGGCATCTCCGCGGCCGATCGAGCGCGCACCGTGCGCGCGGCGACCGCCCGCCACGCGAGGCCGGAAGACATCGTGCAGCCGGGCCACATCTTCCCGATCATGGCGCAGAAGGGCGGCGTTCTCGTGCGTGCCGGACACACAGAAGCGGGATGCGACCTGCCCGAGATGGCGGGCCTCACGCCGGCTTCGGTGATCTGCGAGGTGATGAACGCGGATGGCTCGATGGCGCGCATGCCCGAGCTCATCGAGTTCGCGAAGAAGCATGGCCTCAAGATCGGCACGATCGCCGATCTCATCCACCACCGCAGCCGCAACGAACGGCTGGTGGAGCGCGTGGCCGAGCGCGCCATCGCCACGCCCTACGGTCCCTTCCGCCTGTGCGTCTACCACGACAAGACCGTGGACGAGGTGCACTACGCGTTGGTCAAAGGCGAGCCGTCGGCCGATCGCCCCGTGCTCGTGCGCGTGCACGAACCCTTCGTCTCGCTCGACATGTTCGACTTCGACACCGCGCGCCACGCCTATTCGGTGCAGGACGCGATGCGCCTCATCGCGCACCACAAGGAGGGCGTGATCGTCCTCCTGCGGCGGCACGAGTCGGCGGGCGAGATCCTCGGCCGCATGCAGGGCTCGCGTGACGAGGGCAAGGCCCGGCCCAAGTGGGACCCGCGCCTGCACGGCATCGGCGCGCAGATCCTGCGCGACCTGGGCGTGGGCAAGATGCGCGTGCTCGCGCGCCCGAAGCGCATCCCGAGCATGTCGGGCTTCGACCTGGAAGTGGTCGAATACGTGGCGCCTGAGGATGCGGTGTCCGTGAAGGCGGTATGACCAACCTCGCGCCCAGTCTGTCCGGGAAGGGAATGCGGGTCGGCATCGTCTGGAGCCGCTTCAACGAGGAGTTGGTGCGGCAATTGTTGACCGCCTGCGACAAGCAGCTCGTGGACCTGGGCGTGGCCGCCGAGGACATCCACGTGGTGAGCGTCCCTGGCGCGCTCGAGATTCCGTTAGCCCTCCAGACGCTCGCCTTCGAGCGCAGGGGCCTCGCCGGCCGCCGCTACGATGCGCTGGTGGCACTGGGCTGCGTGGTGCGCGGAGAGACTTTCCACTTCGAGATCGTCTCGACCGAAAGCGCGCGCGGCATCCTCGACGTGCAACTCGAGACCGGAATCCCGGTCGCAAATGGCGTGCTCACGACGGACAACGAGGCGCAGGCGGCCGAGCGCGCGCCGGTAAAGGGTGCGGAGGCCGCCCGGGTGGCGATCGAGATGGCCAACACCCTGAGGGCGATCGCCGGATGAGGGTAACGCCCCGCCGGCGTTCGCGCGAGCTCGCGATGCAAGGCATCTACCAGTGGATCTACACCGGCGCTTCCGCCGGGACTGTTCTCGACAACCTCGCCGAGCTCGAGCATTACGCGACCGCCGACGCCGAATTCCTCGTGTCGCAGGTGAGGGGCACGATCGGCGAGGCCGAGGGCCTGCGCGCGCAGCTCGAGCCGTTCGCCGACCGCAAGTGGGACGAGGTGAGCCCCGTCGAGCGCGCGATCCTGCTGATCGGCGCGTGGGAGCTGGTCCACAATCCCGGGATTCCCTACAAGGTGACGATCAACGAGGCGATCGAGCTCGGAAAACGCTTCGGCGGCACCGACGGCCACAAGTACGTGAACGGCGTCCTCGACAAGCTCGCCGCCGCGGTGCGACCCGAAGAGGTGGCCGAAAAGAGAAAGCAGGCACGAGATGGCAGACCGAGATAACTCCGAGTTCGACCTGATCGCCCGGCACTTCACGCGCCCGGCGGCCAACGCGGTGCTGGGCGTGGGCGACGACTGCGCGCTGGTGGACGTGAGCAACGGCATGGACCTCGCGGTCTCCACCGACACGATGGTCTCGGGCACGCATTTCTTCCCCGATGTCGATCCCGAGAACCTCGGGCACAAGGCGCTCGCGGTGAACCTGTCGGACATGGCCGCGATGGGGGCGCTTCCGTACTGGGCGACGCTTGCGCTCACGCTCCCCAACGTGAACCACGAATGGCTCACGGCCTTCGCCAAGGGATTCTTCGACCTCGCGCAGGAGTACAACGTCTCGCTCATCGGGGGCGACACCACGCGCGGGCCGCTCACGATGACGGTCACGATCATGGGCGAGGTGCCCGCGGGCGCGGCGCTGCGCCGCAGCGGCTCCAAGCCGGGCAACGACGTGTGGGTCTCGGGGAACATCGGCGACGCGGCGCTTGCGGTCGCGCATCGGCATGGGCGCGTCGTGCTCGAGGAGGCCGACTATCGCGAGGCGCTCATGCGGCTGTACGAACCGACGCCCCGCGTGGCTCTCGGCCAGGCCCTGCGCGGACTCGCCACCGCCGCCATCGACGTGAGCGACGGCCTGCTCGCCGACCTCACGCACATCTGCCGGCTTTCGGGCGTGGGGGCGACGGTCGAGCTACCCCTGGTGCCGGTGTCCTCGATCGGCGCGAAGCACCTCGCCACGCCCCAGGGCCGCACCGCGATCGTGGCGGGAGGGGACGACTACGAGCTCTGCTTCACCGCGCACCCGAATTCGCGCGAGAGCATCGAGGACCTCGAGAAGGTGCTCGGCGTCCCGCTCACGCGCGTGGGCCAGATCAAGCGGGGCAAGGGCGTGAGCCTGCTCGGCGCCGACGGAAAGCCGGTGAAGGTCGATGGGCGCGGCTTCGACCACTTCAAGGCGCCCTGACGTCCGCTTCCTGCTGGCGAGCCCCGCGCATTTCATCGCGCTGGGGTTCGGCAGCGGCCTGGCCCCGAAGGCCCCGGGGACGTTCGGCACGCTCGCCGCCCTGGTGCTCTTCTGGTTGCTCGCCTACGTGCTGGCGATGCCGCCTTTCGCCATCGCGTTCGCGGCCATCCCGCTCTTCGTGCTCGGCCTCTGGGCCTCGGAAGCAACGGCCAGGGACCTCGGTGTCGACGACCACGGCTCGATCGTGATCGACGAGATGGCGGCCTTCCTGCCGCTCGCGGCGCTGGCCTCGCAAAGCGTCGTGCTGCAATTGATCGCCTTCGGCCTCTTCCGCCTGTTCGACATCTGGAAGCCGCCGCCGATCAAGGCGTTCGAGCAGCGCCTGAAGGGCGGGTTCGGGATCATGTTCGACGACCTGGTCGCCGGGGCCTACGCCTACGTAGTCCTGATCATCGTGATCGTGGTGCAGCACAAATTCTTCGACTCCGGGACCGTGACCTTGTGAGCGACTGGCCTTATCCGCGCCTGGTGGCGCACCGCGGCGGCGGCAGCCTCGCGCCCGAGAACACGCTGGCCGCCATCCGGCTCGGCCAGTCGCTCGGCTATCGCATGCATGAAATCGACGTGAAGCTCTCGCAGGACGACGTCCCCCTGCTGCTGCACGACGAGGTGCTCACGCGCACGACCAACGGCAAGGGCAGGGCGGCGGACCTTCCATGGAGCCAACTGCGCGTGCTCGATGCCGGCGGCTGGCATTCGGTCGAATTCCGTGGCGAGTCGGTGCCGTCCTATGAAGAGGTGGTGAAGCAGTTCCGTTCGAAGGACACGGCGTGCCATGTGGAGATCAAGCCCACGCCCGGCTTCGACCGGCACACGGGGACCAAGGTCGCGCTGGAGTCGCGGCGGCTGTGGGCGGGCGCGCCGCAGCCGCCGGTGTTCTCGTCCTTCTCGTTCGAGGCGCTGATGGCCGCGAAGGAAGCCGCGCCCGAGATTCGCCGCGGCTGGCTGGTGAGCCAGTTCACCGACGCCGATTGGCCACGGCTCGAGAAGCTGGAAGCCGCGTCGCTGCACACCAATCACAAGAACTGCACGCCGGAGCTCATCCGTGAGCTCCACGCCCGCGGCTACAAGGTGATGCTCTACACCGTGAACGAGATCGATACGGCCCAGCGTTGGCTGGATGCCGGGGTGGACGGGATGTTCACGGACAACCTGCGCGAATTCGCTGCCAGGTTCCCTCGGTTGATTTGAGGGGCTGAACCAAACCCGGTCTGGTTTGCTTCAAGCCGCGGCGAGCCGTGACTCGGCGATCTTGGCGGCCAGGTCGCGCAGCGCGGTCCTGAGCCCTTCTTCCACCACCGGGTGATAGAACGGCATCGACAGCATCTGGTCGATCGTCATCCCGGCCTGCAGCGCCCAGGCGAGCAGGTGGCCGATGTGCTCGGCATCCGGGCCCACCATTTCGGCGCCGAGGAACTTGCCGGACGTCGGATCCGCATAGACGCGCAGGTGCCCTTTGTTGCGCAGCATCACGCGCGAGCGGCCCTGGTCGTCGAAGGAAACTTCCCCTGCGACGAGCGCGTGCGCCTTGAGCGAGGCGAAGCCTCCGCCCACGATAGCGATCTGTGGATCGGTGAAGACGATGCCGAGCGGCGCGCGGCGCGGCCCGGGTTGGACGTTCGGGTAACGCGCGGCGTTTTCGCCCGCGATCCGGCCCTCGTCGGCCGCTTCGTGCAGCAGCGGGCGGTCGTCGGCGACGTCGCCCGCGATGAAGATGTGCGAGCTTCCCACCTGCAGCGTATGGGGGTCGTGCACCGGCACGCCGCGCAGTCCGAGCTCGACGCCCGTGCGCTCGAGGCCCAGTTGATCCACGTTCGGGATGCGGCCCGTGGCGGCGAGCACGTAGTCGAAGCGCTCGACGCGCTTGTCGCCATGCGACCCCAGGTACTCGATCTCGACTTCGTCGCCGACGCGCTGCACGCGCGAGACGTGGGCGTCGGGGTCGACGTCGAAGTCGGCGCCGAAAGCCTCGAGCGCCGCCTTGTGCACATAGGGATCGGTGATCGGACCCAGGCGTCCGCCGCGGCCGAGCACGACCACCCGCACGTCCAGGCGCGCGAGCGCCTGGCCGAGCTCGAGGCCGATCACGCCGGGACCGAACACGGCCACGGACCGGGGAAGGTCGTCCCAGTCGAAGACATCGTCGTTCACGACCAGGCGCTCGCCGAGGTTGTCGAGGATCGGCGGGATCGCGGGACGCGACCCCGTGGCGATCACGATCGCCTTCGCGCGCACCACCGGGCCACCTTCGACCTCGAGCGTGTTCGCATCGAGGAACCAGGCATAGCCCCGGACCCGGTCGGACTCGGGGATGCCATCGACACCATCGAGCACGAAACCCACGAAGCGGTCGCGCTCGCGCCCGACCCTCGCCATCACCTCGCGCCCGTCGATGCGCACCGGGCCGCCGTGCACGCCGAAGCCCGGCGCGCGCCCGATGGCATGCGCCGCCTCGGCCGCCGCGATGAGCAGCTTGGAGGGCATGCAGCCGACCCGCGCGCAGGTCGTGCCGTAGGGCCCGCCCTCGATGACGACGGCGCGCTTGCCGGCGGCTTTCGCCGCACGGTAGGCCGCGAGGCCGGCGGTGCCGGCGCCGATGACGGCGACATCGACTTCCAGGGTTTCATTCATCTCGATGTGTCGAAGGAGTTGCAAAGCAATTACGCCGCCTTCTTCTGCTTGCCGGCGAAGTGCGCCTCCACCTCGTCCGCGCCGCCGATGAGCTCGCCGCCGATGAACACCTGTGGCACGGTGCCGCGGCCGGAAACCGCGCGAACGGTCGAGAACGTGACGTCCTTGCCGAGCGTCACTTCCTCGAACACGACGCCGTTCGCCTTCAGCACCTGCTTGGCGCGCGCGCAGTGCGGGCAGCCTTCGCGGGCGAAGACGACCGCGGGCTGCGGAGCCTTCTCGCGCGGGGCGATGTAGTTGAGCATCGTGTCGGCGTCGGAGACCTCGAACGGGTCGCCTTCCTTCTCCGGCTCGATGAACATCTTCTCGATCACGCCGTCGCGCACCAGCATCGAGTAGCGCCACGAGCGCTTGCCGAAGCCCAGGTCGGACTTGTCCACGAGCATGCCCATCTTGTGGGTGAACTCGCCGTTGCCGTCGGGGATGAAGGTGACGTTGGGCGCGTTCTGGTCCTTCTGCCACTCGCTCATCACGAACGCGTCGTTGACCGAGAGGCACACGATCTCGTCGATGCCGTGCCTGCTGAACACCGGGGCGAGCTCGTTGTAGCGCGGCAGGTGGGTGGTCGAGCAGGTAGGCGTGTAGGCGCCGGGCAGGGCGAACACGACCACGTTGCGGCCCTTGAAGATCTCCTCGGTGCCGATGTCCACCCACTGGCCGTTGCGGCGGGTGCGGAAGGTGACCTGGGGAACGCGTTGGCCTTCGTGGTTCGCGAGCATGGGAATCCTCTGGTTGGTTCGTTAGGTACAGCCAATACTGTACGGGCGGACGATTGAATTGGCCAATTGATTGTGGTTATACTTTCGATTGGAGGATCCAATGACCCTGACCGAGCTCAAGTACGTCGTCGCCCTCGCGCAGGAGCGCCATTTCGGCCGGGCCGCGCAAAGGTGCTTCGTGACCCAGCCCACGCTCTCGCTCGCGCTCGCCAAGCTCGAGGACGAGCTGGGCGTGAAGCTCTTCGAGCGCAACAAGAACGAGGTCCTGGTGACCGGGCGCGGGTCGGCGATCGTGGAGCAGGCACGGCGCGTCCTGGACGAGGTCGGCAAGATCCAGCACATGGCGCGCGGGGGGCAGGACCAGCTCGCCGGGCCGCTGCGGCTCGGGGCGATTCCGACCATCGGGCCGTACCTGCTGCCCGACCTGATCCCGCTGTTGAAGAAGCGTGCGCCGAACATGCCGCTCGTCATCGAGGAGAACCTCACCGGCAACCTTGCGCCGATGCTGCGCGAGGGCGAGCTCGACTGCGTGCTCATCGCCCTGCCGTTCTCGCTGCCGGGCATCAAGACCCGTGTCCTGTATGAGGAGCCCTTCAGCGTGGTGGTTCCCGCAGGGCACCGATGGGAGCAGAGGAAGGGGGTGAAGCCCTCGGAGCTTTCGGACGAGAACCTGCTGGTCCTCAATAACGGCCACTGCTTCCGCGACCAGGTGCTCGAGGCCTGTCCGGGGCAGTCGAACACCGCCCTTCCGGAGGGGCGCGCGGGCAGCTCGCTCGAGACGATCCGCAACATGGTGGCCTCGGGCCTGGGCGTGAGCGTGATCCCATCGACCGCGCTCCTGCCGCGTTACGCGAGCAGGCTCCTCAAGGTTGTGCCCTTTACCGCACCTGTCCCCTCACGCAAGGTCGCGATCGCGTGGCGCACCAGCTTCGACCGCCCTGCCGCGATCGACGCGCTGGCCGAGGCCGTGCAGGCGGTGAAGCTGCCGGTCAAGAAGGCCGAGGCGAAGTCGAAGGACCGGAACTAGAAGGGCCAGCTCCCGCTTCCGCGGTTCGCGACCCGCCTACTTTTCGAACAGCAGCTCCAGGTAAGTGCGCAGATGGCGGGTATGGCGAGCGAGTAGCGTCTTGTCGCCCAGCGTCTTCGTCATGATGAAGCTGCCCTCGGTGAGGGCATAGAAGAGGTCGGCCAGGCTTTCCATGTCGACCGGCACCCTGGGAGGGTGCACGGCCGCCACCCGCTCCAGCATCTCCTTGGCCACCGCGCGCCACATCAGCGTCGATTCGCGCAGCACCGCGATCGTCCCTTCGTCGAAGAGCTTGTTCTCGTAGATATACGAGGCGAACAGGCATCCGGGGAAGGGCTCGGCCAGCGACTCGAACTCCTCTTCATACAGTGCGATGTGGATCAGCACTTGCTGCAGCGGGTCGCTCGCGAGCTTGGCCGCCCGCTCCATCTGTTGCTCGAGATGCTGCTTGTCGAGCAGCGCGTAGCGTTCGACCAGGGCGCGGGCGAGGTCTGCCTTGCTGCCGAAGTGGTGGAAGAACGCGCCCTTGGTGATGCCCGCCCGGTTCACCACGGCATCGACCGTGGTCGACCCATAGCCATGATCGAGGATCAGCGCCTGGGCGGCGTCGAGGATGCGCTCCCGGGTCTTTTCGGGGTCGCGGGTACGGGGAATATCGGAAGTTGAAGACATACGTACCGGAAGGTATGTGATCTTTGCAGAATTTTCAACACTTTAAGCGTGGCATTTGTAGCGCAGCCGCTTGCAACGTACCAACTGGTCGGTATAATGCGCCCTTTCTCAACGACCGACCTGAACCGGAAACGACCATGCGTAACGATGCCGCTGCCGCCCACGCCGCCTATGAACGCGCCTTGCTTGCGCTCCGCACGTATCGGGGCGATCCCGTCGCGCCACTGGACGAGGCGATCGCGCTTGCACCGGATTTCGCGGCCGCCCACGTGGCAAAGGCCTTGATCCTGATGACTTTCTTCGAGCGCCGCTTCGCCCGGGACGCCCTCCAGGCCCTGGATGCCGGCGCCCCGGCGCTGGCCCGCGCGGGCGCCCGCGAAAAGGGGCTGGCCGCCGCCGCGCGGCTCCTCGCAACCGGCGACTGGCACGGCGGGGCTGCGGCGCTGGACCGCGTCCTGGTCGAAAACCCGCGCGACATCCTCGCCGTCCAGGTCGCCCACCTGATCGACTTCATCCGCGGTGACAGCCTGAACCTGCGCAACCGCATCTCGCGCGTACTTCCCGCGTGGAGCCGCTCTACGCCCGGCTATTCCTTCGTGATCGGCATGCACGCCTTCGGGCTGGAGGAGTGCAACCAGTACGAGGACGCCGAAGCGGCGGGACTGCGGGCGCTCGCGATGGCGCCCGAGGACTGCTGGGCCGTGCATGCCGTGACCCACGTGTTCGAGATGCAGGGGCGCATCGACGAGGGCGTGCGCTTCCTCGAGGAACGCACGGGCGACTGGGCAGGCGATGACAACGGCTTCGCGTTCCACAACTGGTGGCACCTCGCGCTCCTCCACCTCGACCGTGGCGACCACGCCGGCGCGCTCGAGATCTACGACCGCGTGCTCGCCAACGCCCTCGGGATGGCGATGTCGCGGCTCGATGCCACCTCGATGCTGTGGCGGCTTCGCCTCGACGGCGCCGATGTGGGCGACCGGTTCGAGATCGTCGCGCGTTCCTGGGCCGAGGCCCTGGAAGGCGAGGGCGGCTTCTACGCCTTCAACGATTTCCACGCTGCCATCGCCTTCGCGGCGACGGGAAGGCAAGAGGCTTCGCGCCGCCTCCGGGACGCGCTCGAGAAGGCCGCCTGGGAACAGAACGCCAAC
>CAMPHL010000048.1 GCA_946885905.1 uncultured Pseudomonadota bacterium
CGTGGGCACCGCGATGAGGATCGTCGCATACATGAAGAAGAGGTTGCCCGCCGCCGGCATGCCGACGGTGAACATGTGGTGGCCCCAGACGATGAACGACAGGATGGCGATCGAGGCCGTGGCGTACACCATCGAGGCGTAGCCGAACAGGGGCTTGCGGGCGAAGGCGGGGATGATCTGCGAGACGATCCCGAACGCCGGCAGGATCATGATGTACACCTCGGGGTGCCCGAAGAACCAGAAGATGTGCAGGAACATCGTGGGATCGCCGCCGCCGGCCGCGTTGAAGAACGAGGTGCCGAAGTGGCGGTCGGTGAGCAGCATCGTGATCGAGCCCGCCAGCACCGGCATCACCGCGATCAGGAGGTAGGCGGTGATCAGCCACGTCCAGGCGAAGAGCGGCATCTTCATCAGCGTCATGCCGGGCGCCCGCATGTTGAGGACGGTCGTGATGATGTTGATCGAGCCCATGATCGAGGAGGCGCCCAGGATGTGGATCGCCAGGATCGTCATGTCCACCGAGAGGCCCTGCTGGATGATGAGTGGGGGATAGAGCGTCCAGCCGGAGGCGGCCGCGCCGCCCGGCACGAGGAACGAGGTGATCAGCAGCAGCGCCGCGGGAATGAGCAGCCAGAAGCTCCAGTTGTTCATCCGCGGGAACGCCATGTCGGCCGCGCCGATCTGCATGGGGATGAGCCAGTTCGCGAAGCCCACGAAGGCCGGCATGATGGCGCCGAACACCATGACCAGGCCGTGGATGGTGGTGAGCGAATTGAAGAATTGCGGATCGACCAGCTGCAGGCCGGGCTGGAAGAGCTCGGCGCGGATGAGCAGCGCCATCGTGCCGCCGGTGAGGAACATGGCGAACGAGAACCACAGGTACATCGTGCCGATGTCCTTGTGGTTGGTCGTGTACATCCACCGCGTGAAGCCGGCGGGCGGTCCGTGATGATCGTGCGCCTCTCCGTGGCCGTGGTCGTGGTCGTGAGCGTGGGTGGTTGCGTGGGCCATGGTGTGCTTCGCTTTCTCGATCTCGTGGATGGTGTCGCTACTTCGCGGCGGCGAGCATGTGGTCGACCGCCGCCTTCACCGCGTCGTCGCCGAGCGCGGCGTTGCCGCCTTTCGGGGGCATCGCGCCCTTGCCCTTGAGGGCCGAGTTGTACAGCGCGTCCTTGCCCTGCTTGATGCGCGCAGCCCAGGCGGCCTTGTCGCCCAGCTTGGGAGCCCCCGCGACTCCGGCGCCGTGGCACACGTTGCAGGTGGCTTCGTAGGTCGCCTTGCCGTCGGCGGGGCCGGCGGCCGCGGCCGGAGCGGCGGCGGCCACCTGCTGCGGCGCGGGCTCGGGCTTTGGCATCTTCGCCTTCTCGCCTTCGACCCACTTCGCGTAGTCCGCCTCGCTCTTCACCTCGACGACGATGGGCATGTAGCCGTGCTCCTTGCCGCAGATCTGGCTGCACTGGCCGCGGAACGTGCCGACCTTGGTGGCGGCGAACCAGGCGTCCTTCACGAAGCCGGGGATGCCGTATTGGTTCACGCCCAGCTGCGGCACGTACCAGCCGTGGATCACGTCGTTGGAAGTGATGAGCAGGCGCACCTTCTTGTTGACCGGGACCACCATCGGCCGGTCGACCTCGAGCAGATAGTTCTCGTTCTTCTTCTTGCCGGGCCCGGCGTACTCCTCGATCTGGTCGCGCGGCGTGGCGAGGTTGGAGGTATAGCGCAGCCCGTCCTGCAGGTAGTCGTATTCCCAGCGCCACTGGTACGCGGTGACCTTCACCGTGACGTCCGCGTTGGAGGCGTCCTTCATCGCGAGCATGGTCTTGGTCGCTGGCCACGCCATGGCGACGAGCACGACCAGCGGGACCACCGTCCAGATCACCTCGATCGTGAAGTTCTCGTGGAACTGCGCGGCCTTCGCCCCCTTGGAGCGGCGGTGCGTGAACACCGACCAGAACATCGCGCCGAAGACGATGAAGAAGATCGCAACGCACACCCACAGGATTCCCCAGTGCAGGTCGTAGGCGTCCTGCGCCATGGGGCTCGCCGGCGGGAGGATGTCGACGGCGTAATCGGCGAGCGCGCTGGTGGAGGCGAGCGCCATCGTGACGAGGGCGCTTGCGCGGAGGTGTTTCAAAAGCATGGCCAGACCTTTGTTGTGTGTTTCTCGTTAGGCTGCCGTGACCGGAAGGCGGCCGCGGAGTCGCTCCGCAAGAGCCCGCCGCCCTTCGTCCGACAGCATCCTCCCCAGCGGCACCGTACGCCCCGCGTAAGCGAGGCCCAGCATGCAGCGCCCGCCGCGTTCCCGCAGCACCACGCGCGCCCACTGGCGGTGCGCCACGAAACGCGTGTGCAGCGCCGCGTCCCGTGCCTCGACCGTCACCTCGTGGTCGGCCACCTCGAGCCGCTCGTAGTCCGCGTCGTGCCTGCCGAGCACGCGGAACGCGAGCGCCACGAGCGCGACCTCGAGGCCTGCAAACGGCATGACCGGCCACGCCCCGAATGCCGCGGCGCCCGCCGCGATCCCAATCGGGGTCGCCGCGATCGCGAGGAGAACCCAACGCCGTGCCGCGGGCCCCAGCGAACGATTGGGCCTCGACAAATGCACGAACGGGGAGCCGACCTCAGGAGACATCGGGTGGAACCGATCCGAAACCGCGTCATTTTAACCGAAGCGCGAATGACCCTGCAAAACGGGGGTTCAGCCGACGGAATTCCTCGGGTCCTCCTCGCCGCCATCGGGCGAATCGTCTTCCTTGGCCGGGATGGCGTACGCCTCCGAGGCCCAGGCGCCGAGATCGATGCGGCGGCAGCGCTCACTGCAAAACGGACGCCAGCGGTTCGACGGGGCGTATTCGGAGGGCTGGCCGCAGGTGGGGCAGGCGACTTTCAAAGGTTGCAGAAGGCGAGCTCGAAGGGAACGTCGTGCTCGTAGACCCGCGTGCGCTGCACGCCGTCGGGCAGGAGGAAGCGCACGTTCAAGGCGTACTTGTTGGCGCTGATCTCGGGCACGCAGGGAAGTTCCTGCGCAAGGGACAGTCGGAGCATCTGCGCGGGCTTTTCGGCAGGGGTCTGCTGGTACATGCCCTGGAACGCGATGAGGGAAGCGCTGCGGCCGCTCTCCCGCAGCACGCGCAGCACGATCGCGAGCGCCGCGTGAACGGGAAGCAGCGTCTTCAGCCACGCCGAGAGGTCGTCGCGGCGGCGCGCGGCGCCGTGGTGCAGCCACGCGTGGTAGGAGGGCAAGTCGAATTCGCTCGTGCCGCCGGGGATGCTCGCGCGCTGCTTGATGGCCATCAGCCACTCGTTCTCGCGCAGCCCCTGGCCCGTCTTGCCCGAAGCGGCGTGCAGGGTCGTGAACGCGGCGTCGATCTCGGTGAGGACGCCGTTCAGCTTGTCCTCGGAAATGGCCGGGTTGTGGCGCAACGCCTCGAGGAAGGAGCGCTGGCGATCGAGCTCCTGCAGCAGGTCGCTCTTCAGGTCCGCGCGGCTGGCGACCTCGAGGATCTCGAACATCCCGGTGAGGCACGCGTGATGGTCGTGCTGGTCGTCCTTGGCGAGGAAGTAGCGCACGCGCTCATAGAGGTCCTCGAGCCGCAGCAGGGTGCGGACGCGCTCGTTCAGCGGATATTCGTAGGTGATCACCGGGCCCCGCGCCGTGTTGGCGGCGATTGTGGGGCAATCGCCCCCGCGTTGCCAAGGTAAAACGCGTGCAATCGCCCGCATTGCGGCGCGAGCTCGGCCTCGGTGCCGCCGTTCCAGGCCACGTCATCGGCCATTTGCAGCCGGCGCCAGCGCGGCCATTGCGCCTCCATGATCGCCACGACCTGCGCGGGGGCGAGGCCCGAGCGCGCCGCGGCTCGGCTCACCTGGAGGGCCTCGGGGCAATCGACGACGAGGACCCTGTCGACGCGGTCGAGGTAGCCGCGGGTCTCGAAGAGCAGCGGCACGACCAAAATCGTGTATCGCCCCGTTGCCTGGGCGAGCATCGCGTCGGCCCGCGAACGGATCGCTGGATGCAGGATCGCCTCCAGGCGCGAGCGAGCGCAGGGATCCTCGAAAGCGAGCGCGCGCATCGCGGCGCGGTCGAGGGCCCCTTCGGCCGTCACGAAGCGCGCGCCGAAAGCCTCGCGCACCCCGGCCATCGCCTCGCCCGCCGGCCCGGTGAGGTGGCGCGAAATCTCGTCCGTGTCGACGATCGTCGCCCCGAGCGCGGCGAGGCGGTTGGCGACCGTCGTCTTGCCCGAGCCGATCCCGCCGGTGAGGCCGACGACGCGCACGTTACGCGGGGAAGTGCCCGATCCAGGCGAGCACCGCCGAGCGTCCCCAGATGAGGCCCGCAAGGCCGCCCAGCGCGAGATAGGGCCCGAAGGGAATGCGGGTGTCGGCACCGGACCTCGAGCGCCACAGCAGGAGCCCGCCGATCACCGCGCCGGTGCCCGCGGAGACCAGCACGATGAAAGGCAGCACCTGCCAGCCGGTCCACGCACCCAACGCCGCCAGCAGCTTGAAGTCGCCGTAGCCCATGCCCTCCTTGCCGGCGAGGAGGCGAAAGCCCCAGTACACGAGCCAGAGAAGCATGTAGCCGGCGATCGCGCCGAAGACCGCCGAGCGCAGGTCGGTGAAGGCGCCCAGCGAATTGGCGATGAGCCCCAGCCACAGCAGCGGCAGGGTGATGTCGTCGGGAAGGAGCTGCGTGTCGAGGTCGATGAAGGTGAGCGCCAGCAGCGCCCACGCGAACACCATCGCGGCCATCGCGGCCCCCGAGGCCCCGAAACGCCAGGCCATCAACACCGCCAGCAACCCCGCGGCCGCCTCGATCGCGGGATAGCGTGCGCTGATCGGCGCACGGCAAGCGGCGCAGCGGCCCCGCAACCACAGCCAGCCGGCGACGGGGACGTTGTGCCAGGGCTTGATCGCCGTGCCGCACGACTGGCACCGCGAGGCGGGGCGCAGGAGGTTGAAGGGCTCGGCGGCTGGCGCTTCGGCGGCCGGGCCACCCGCTTCGGCGGCGAGCGCTGCGCACTCGGCGCGCCACTGCGCCTCCATCATCCGCGGCAGGCGGTAGATCACCACGTTCAGGAAGGAACCCACGCACAGGCCCACGAACCCGGCCGTGGCGTACAGCAGGGCGGGGATGGTCTCGAGGGCGTGGATGAATTCCATGGGGTGCAATCAAAAGGGCGCGGAGATGACTCCCCGCGCCCTCTTCCTGGCTGCCGGCGCCCGGCGCCCGGTCCCTAGATCGCCTGGCCCATCTTGAAGATCGGCAGGTACATCGCGACCACGATGCCGCCGATGAGGCCGCCCAGGACCACCATGATCATCGGCTCCATCAGGGAGGCGAGCGAGTCGACCGCTTCATCGACCTCCTGCTCGAAGAAGTCGGCGACCTTGCTGAGCATCGCGTCGAGCGCGCCCGACTCCTCGCCGATCGCGGTCATCTGCAGCACCATGCTGGGGAAGACGTTCGAGTTGGTCATCGCCAGCGTGAGCGAGGTGCCCGACGACACCTCCGCCTGGACCTTCTTCGTCGCCTCGTAGTACACGTAGTTGCCCGCCGCGCCGGCCACGGAATCGAGCGCCTCGACCAGCGGCACGCCGGCGGCGAACATGGTGGAGAGCGTGCGGCACCAGCGCGCGATCGATGCCTTGCGGAGCACGTCGCCGAACACCGGGATCCTGAGGAACATGCGGTCCATGAATCGCTGCATCGTGGTCGACCGCTTCCACGAGTAGAAGAAGAACCAGATGCCGCCGGCCAGCCCGGGGAAGACCCACCACCAGTTGCCCACGAACCAGTCCGATATCGTCATCACCACCAGGGTCGGTCCGGGCAGGTCCGCGCCGAAGCTCTTGAACAGGTCCTTGAACACCGGGATCACGAAGATCATGATCACCGCGGTCACGACCAGGGCCACGACCACGATCGAGATCGGGTAGAAGAGCGCGCTCTTGATCTTGCCCTTGATGGCGAGGATCTTCTCCTTGTAGGTCGCCAGGCGGTCGAGCAGCGTGTCCAGGATACCGGCGGCCTCGCCGGCCGACACCAGGTTGCAGAACAGGGCATCGAAGTACCTGGGGTATTTCTTGAACGCCTGGCCGAGCGAGGAGCCGGTCTCCACGTCGGTCTTGATGTCGAGCAGCAGCTTGCCCACCGAGGGATTGGCGTGGCCGCGGCCCACGATGTCGAAGGCCTGCAGCAGCGGAACGCCCGCCTTCATCATCACCGCCAGCTGGCGCGTGAAGATCGTGATGTCCTTCTCCGTGATCTTCTTGCCGCCGCCCTGCTTCACCTTCTTGACGCTGGAGACCTGGATGCCCTGGCGCCGCAGGTTCGCCGCCACGGCGGCGTCGCCCGCGGCGCGCGCCTCGCCCTTGATCACCTTGCCGGTCTTGTCCTTGCCGACCCAGGCGTACATGTACTGCTTGGTGTCGTCTCGCGCGGGTTTTTTCGCAACGGCTGCCATTGTCGTCTCCCTACTCGTTGGTGACGGCCTCGATCTCCTCGAGGGAGGTCGCGCCCTTCTTCACCTTTATGAGCCCCGATTGGCGCAAGTCCCGGACTCCTTCGCGTCGCGCCTGGTCCGCGAGGTCGATCGCAGTGCCGTTCTTCATGATGATCCGTTCCATCTCCTCGGAGATGGGCATCACCTGGTAGATCCCGACGCGGCCCTTGTAGCCGGTATTTTTACACACGTCGCACCCCACCGGGCCGAAAGGTTGCCATGTGCCATCCAGATCATCGTCCGAGTAGCCGGCCCGCCGCAGCGCCTCTTCCGGGATTTCCACCGGCTTCTTGCAGCTGCAGAGCTTCCTCGCCAGGCGCTGGGCGGTCACCAGGATCACCGAGGAGGCGATGTTGAACGGGGCGATGCCCATGTTCATGAGGCGCGTGAGCGTCTGGGGCGCATCGTTGGTGTGCAGGGTCGAAAGGACCATGTGGCCGGTCTGCGCCGCCTTGATCGCGATCTCGCCCGTCTCCATGTCGCGGATCTCGCCCACCATGATGATGTCCGGGTCCTGGCGCAGGAAGGCCTTCAGCGCCACCGGGAACGTGAGCCCCTGCTTGTCGTTCACGTTCACCTGGTTCACGCCGGGGAGGTTGATCTCCGCCGGGTCCTCGGCCGTCGATATGTTGATCCCGGGCTTGTTCAGGATGTTGAGGCAGGTGTAGAGCGACACGGTCTTGCCCGAGCCGGTGGGACCCGTGACCAGCACCATCCCGTAGGGCCGCTGGATGGCCGAGAGCAGGTGCTCCTTCTGGTCGGGCTCGTACCCCAGCGCGTCGATCCCGAGCGTGGCGCTCGACGGGTCGAGGATGCGCATGCAGATCTTCTCGCCGAAGAGCGTGGGCAGCGTGGAGACGCGGAAGTCGATCGCGCGCGTCTTGGACAGCACCATCTTCATGCGCCCGTCCTGCGGCACCCGCTTTTCCGAGATGTCCAGCCTCGAGACCACCTTGATGCGGGAGACCAGCTTGTCCTTGATCGCGAGCGGCGGCTGCGCCACGTCGTAGAGCACGCCGTCGGTGCGGTAGCGGATGCGGTAGAACTTCTCGAACGGCTCGAAGTGGATGTCCGAGGCCCCGCCGTTGATGGCATCGAGCAGGATCTTGGTGACGTACTTCACCACCGGCGCGTCGTCGACCTCCTCGGTGGCGATGTCCTGCTGGGGCCCTTCGCCGTCGGTGACCTCGATCCCGGAGAGGTCCACGTCCTCGGTGATGATGTCGATCGCCTTGGCCGAGGAGTCGCTGATCTTCTTGAGGATGCGCTCGAGCTTGTCGTCCTCGACCACGACCGGCTCGAGGCTGAGCCCGGTGGCGAACTTCACCTCGTGCAGCACCTGCTCGTTCGCCGGGTCCGACATGGCGACGAACACCCGGTTGCCGCGCTTGGCGAGCGCCACGACCCGGTGGGTCGTCACGAGCTTGTTGTCGATGAGGTTGACCGGCAGGCTGTCGACGTCCACCGCATTCAGGTCCAGCAGCGGGTAGCCGAAGGTTTGCGCGGCGAAGAGGGACACCTCCTTCGCCGAGAGCTTCTTCACCTGCACCAGCTGCTGGATGAAGGAGACGCCGGCCTTCGCCGCCTCCACCTGGATGGCGTTGGCATCAGCCTGGACGAGACGCCCCTGCTGGACCAGGGCGCGTCCCAGGGCGCTCACGGTGGAAGCCTGGGCAGCCATCTCGATGGACGGGGTAAGTTCCCTTGTAAATCAACGCCATAATGCGCGTTGTTGACTTTGCTTGTAAAGAGAAGGCTACCGCATTCGGATATAATTTTCGACCCCATGCCCTTCCACGTGCTTGGCCTCAGCCACCACAGCGCTCCCCTCGATGTCCGGGAGAAGCTGGCCTTCGCGCCCGAGCGCCAGCCCGAGGCGCTGGCAGAGCTCGCCGGCCAGCCGGGGGTCTCCGAGGCGGTCCTCGTATCGACGTGCAACCGCACCGAGATCTACTGCCAGGCCGAAGATCCCGCCGGCGCCCGGACCTGGCTCTGCGCCGCGGCCGAGAAGGTGGGGCTCCAGGTCGACCGCTACGTCTACGTCCACAGCGGCGAGTCCGCGGTACGCCACGCATTCCGGGTGGCTTCCGGCCTGGACTCCATGGTGCTGGGCGAGCCCCAGATCCTCGGGCAGGTGAAGCAATCGGTACGCGTGGCCGAGGGCGCCGGCACCGTGGGCGCTCAGCTCGGGCGCCTCTTCCAGCAGACATTCGCGGTGGCCAAGCAGGTGCGCACCGAGACCGCCCTGGGCGCCCAATCGGTATCGATGGCGGCCGCGGCCCTCAAGCTCGCCGAGAACGTCTACGGCGACCTTTCGCGCACCCGCCTGCTGCTCGTCGGCGTCGGCGAGATGGTCGAGCTCGCCGCGACCTATTTCGTAGCCCGCAGGCCGCAGGCCGTGGTGGTGGCGAACCGCACCCTCGCGCGCGGTGAGGCCTTCGCCGAGCGTTTCGAGGGCACCGCGATCGCGCTCGCCGACCTGCCCGCGCGCATGGCCGAGTTCGACATCGTGCTCACCGGCACGGCCTCCACACTGCCCATCATCGGCAAGGGCCTGGTCGAAAGCGCCCTCCGGGCCCGCAAGCGCCGGCCGATCTTCATCGTCGATTTCGCCGTCCCGCGCGACGTCGAGGCCGAAGTGGCGGAGCTCGACGACGTCTTCCTCTACACGGTGGACGACCTGGGCCGCCTGGTGCAGCAGGGCGCCGAGGCCCGCCGCGGCGCCGTCGACGAGGCCGAGACGCTGGTCGCGCGCCAGGTGGCCGAGTTCCGTGCCTGGCAGGAGCAGCGCGCCGCCGTGCCCGTGATCGTGGACCTGCGGCGGCGCGTCGACCGTTACCGGGAGATCGAGCTCGCCCGCGCCCGCGGGCGGTTGGCGAAGGGCGAGGACCCCGCCGCGGTGCTGGAGTCCCTCGCCCGCGGCCTCACCAACAAGTTCCTGCACCATCCCAGCCAGTCGCTCACGCGCGCCGGCGCCGCCGAGCGCGAGCGGCTGATGCGCGCCCTCGAGGTGATGTTCCCCGAGGAACAGGAGGGGGATTCCGAGGCAGGCACGCGCGAGGTCCGCCCGAAGGGCGCGGCGTGAAGGAGTCGATAGAGTCCAAGCTCGCGAGCCTCGAGCGGCGCCTGATGGAGATCGACGGGCGCCTCGCGGATCCGGACGTGGCGAACAACGTCGAGAGCCTGCGCAAGCTCTCGCAGGAGCGCGCCGAGATCCATCCGGTGGTCGAAGCCTTCGGGGAATGGCGCAAGGCCCGGGCCGACGTGGCCGCCGCGGAGGAGATGGCGCGGGATCCGGAGATGAGGGCCTTCGCGGAGGACGAAGCGAGAGCCGCGCGCGAGCGCATCGAGCGGCTGGAGGAGGAACTGCAGCGCATGCTCCTCCCCAAGGATCCCAATGAAGAGCGCAACCTCTTCCTCGAGATCCGGGCCGGAACGGGCGGCGACGAGAGCCAATCCGAGGTTCGGAGCGCGAAATCAGGTGGCAGCG
>CAMPHL010000049.1 GCA_946885905.1 uncultured Pseudomonadota bacterium
ACGGGGTGGGCATCAGCCGCGAGCACATCGGCGTGATCTTCGAGAAATTCCGCCAGGTGGGCGACACGCTCACCGACAAGCCCGCCGGCACGGGGCTCGGGCTCGCCATCTGCCGCCAGATCATCAACCACTTCGGCGGGCGCCTCTGGGCCGAGAGCGAGCCGGGCAGGGGCTCCACGTTCTCGTTCACCCTGCCCAAGCCCGAGGAAGTGCGGGCGGCAGCCGAATAGGCGAGCCCGAGGGAGATCAGACGGGCGGCTTGGCCGCCTGCAATACCGAGTACACCTTGAGTGCGAGGGCCAGCACCCAGGCCACCACCAGCAGCAAGAAAGCTACGTAGCCGATGTGCTGGTCGACGATGAAGCGCGGCGTCACGAAGCGCGTCGCCTTCATGATCGGCGCGGTCACGGTCGCGAAGGCGCGGTAGATCACGTTTTCCTGCCGGCGGTTTCCCGCGAAGAGATACAGCAGGCCCTGGCCCAGCATCACGACGATCAGGACTTCGAGCAGGCCCTTGAGCACGGTGGCGATGAGGAACATCTACTCGATCCCGGATGGGAGGCCCGCGTCCTGCGCGAGCTTCTTCGCCATCTTCGTGTCGAAGCGGGCGAGATGCCGGTGCGCTTCCTCGAGCTTGCCCTGCTCGCCCAGCGTGAAGTGCGCCATGCCCAGGTTGTACCAGGCATAGGGGTTCATGGGTTGAAGCTCGGCGGCGCGCCCGAGCGCCTCCGCGGCCTTGTCGTGCCGGCCGAGGACCGCGTGTGCGAGCCCCATCCCATACCAGGCGCGATCCAGCGTGGGCTTCAGGCGCACCGCGTGCTCGAAGGCCGCGATGGCCTCTTCCTTGCGCCCCTGGCGATCGAGCACGAAGCCGAGATCGAAGAAGGCCGCGGGATTGCCGGGTTCGTCCCGGGTAGCCTGCTCGAAGTAGCGCACGGCGAGGTCGTCCTTGCCGAGCATCGCGTAAGCGTAGGCGAGGTTGGCGGCGGCGCGTCCGAAGCCGGGATTGGCGGCGAGTGAGGCCTGGAATCCCTCGATGGCCAGCTCGTAGCGCTTGAACGCCATGAAGAAACGGGCGCGAAGGTAAGGCGACCACTGCTCGAAGCTCATCGGTCCGAAGGATAGCAGGCCCGTGCATCCGCCCATCTAAAAGAGGAGCGGGCGTGGGAAAATCCCTGCATGAATCCGACCGGCATCGGGGGGGCCAGGCTCGAGCCCGCGGTCATGGGCGCGGCGCGCGCGACCCTCGCCGGGACCGGTTTCGCCGCCTGCTACATCCTGCTCGATCGGTTGAGCTACATCCATCCGTTGGAGCAGTACGGCATCACGCCCTGGAACCCCCAGCCCGCGCTCGCCATCGCGCTGCTGCTGCTCGGAGGGCAGCGGTGGCTGGGCGTGGTGCTCGCAGCCGTGGTCGGGGCCGAATGGATCGTGCGCGGCGCTCCGGCGGGTTTCACGGCGACGCTGGTGCTCGGTGGTGTGCTGACCCTGTCCTACGCCGCGATCGCCCGCGCCCTCTCGAGCCTGTTCCCGATCGAGCCCGCGCTCGGAAGCCGGCGCGACACCATCCGGCTGGTGGCGGTGGTGACGATCGGCACCCTCGTCACGGGCGTGCTCTACATCTCGGCGCTCGCCTCGCTCGGTTTGCGCCCCGACGCCGGCGCGCTCGATGCGCTGCTTCGCTTCTGGATCGGCGACTCGGTGGGCATCCTCGTGACCCTTCCGCCGATCCTGATGGCGAGCGTGCCCGCGCGCCGCCGCGAGATGCGTGCGATGTTCGGGCGCGCCGAAACGCTCGCCTACGCCGCTTCGATCGCGCTCGCGCTCTGGCTGGTGTTCGCGCGGCCGGTCGCCGAGCAGTTCAAGTTCTTCTACGTGATGTTCCTTCCCCTGGTCTGGGTGGCCACGCGTTTCGGCATGGTCGGGGGGGCGTTGACCGCGGTCGCGATACAGCTGGGCCTCTTCATCGAGGTGCAGGTCGGCGCCTACCAGGCGGTCACCGTATTCGAGCTGCAGGCCTTCCTCATCGCCCTCACGATCACCGGGCTCTTCCTCGGCGTGGCGATCGACGAGCGTCGCCGTGCCGCGGAGGAGCTGCGCCGATCGATGCGCCTCGCCACCGCCGGGGAGATGGCCGCGGCCCTCGCCCACGAGATCAACCAGCCGCTCACGGCCCTGGCCACGTACGCGCGCGCATCGCAGATGCTGGCCGCCGCGCAGCCGCCCGACCCGGCGCGGCTCCACCAGACGCTCGACCGGCTCGCCTCCGAAGCGGCGCGCGCGGGCGAGGTCGTGCGGCGCTTGCGGGATTTCTTCCGGACGGGGGCCACGGTGCTCGCGCCCTGCTCGCTTGCGGACGTGACCCAGCGCGCGTGCGAGGCGGAGCGCCAACGCGCGGCGGGCCACGGCGTGGAGATCGAGTGCGACAGCGCAGTCCGCGACGACTACCTGGCCGACGAGGTGCAGCTCCAGGTCGTGCTGCGCAACCTGGTCGCCAATGGGATCGAGGCCGCGGCGACGGGTCCGGCGCCACGGCGGGTTCGCGTCGAGGTGCGGCGTGACGCTCACGGCGCGGCGCGCGTCACGGTGCGCGATACCGGGCCGGGCGTGCGGCGCGAGGACGCCGATCGCATCTTCGAGCCGTTCGAATCCACGCGCGCGACCGGGATGGGAATGGGCCTTGCCATCAGCCGCGCCGTGGTCGAGGCCCATGGCGGCCGGCTCTGGGCGGAAGCCGGTCCGGAGGGCGTCTTCACGTTCACGCTGCCGGCAGGGGAGCCCAGCGGTGGGTGAGGGCGCCGCGGGGCTTGCCGTCTACATCGTGGACGATGACGCCGCGATCCGCGATGCGTTGTCGCTGCTGCTGAGCCTGCACGGGTATCGCACGGCGAGCTTCGCGAGCGGCGAGGACCTGCTCGGCGCGCTGGACGCGGGAAGCGCCGGGTGCATCGTCGCCGACCTCAAGATGCCGGGCATGACCGGGCTCGAGCTGCAGGCGGCCTTGCAGTCGAGATCCGTCCAGCTGCCGGTGGTGATCATCACCGCGCATGGCGACGTCGCCAGCGCACGTGCCGCATTCCGCTCCGATGCCGTGGATTTCCTCGAGAAGCCGTTCGAGGATCGCGCCGTGCTCGCGGCCGTCGCGGCCGGGATGGCGCGCGAGCGCGAGCGCCTGGAGCGGGGAGCGCGCGCGCAGCGCCGCGGGGAAAGCCTGGCCGCGCTTACCGAGCGCGAGCGCGGCGTCCTGGAGCTCCTGGTCGAGGGATTGCACAACCGCGACGTGGCGCAACGCCTGGGCATCAGCCCCAGGACCGTGGAAGTGCACAAGGCGCGCGTGATGGAGAAGCTCGGCGCGCGCAACCTGGTCGAGCTGATCCGCGCCGTGGAAGGTGCGCAGGGCCGCGGGCGGGGGACGTAAGGGCCAACGCGTAGGGGCAGTACCGGATTTTCAGCGGCCGAGGCGGCGGTTAGCCTCGAACCATGGCTGCGGATTTGCAGGTCCTGCTATTTCCCGAGCTTCGCGGGCTCACCGCGGCGCAGCGCGCCAGCGCCCTGCGTTGCGCGCGCAGCACTGCGTTCGACGTCATCGAATTGCTCGGGATGGCGCTCGCCCTGGTCGTCGCGGCGGCGTTGGCCAGCAAGCCGTGGCTCGCCCTGCTCCTGGGGGCGGCACTCATCGCTCCCATCCACGCGCGCCGCCTGCGGCGTGGCCTGCGCCGCTCGCGCGGAGGCGAACGGCCGTGACCGGGCTTTCCACCGCAGGGTTGCAAGTCCTTTTCGCGTGCCTCTTCGCGATCGCCCTCGTGCACACGTTCTCGACCAGGTTCTTCGAGGGCATGGCGCGCCGCCGCCCGCAGCACGCCGGCGTATGGCACCTGCTGGGCGAGGTCGAGGTGGCGTTCGGGTTCTGGGCCATGGTGCTCGTCGTCGCGATGATGGCCGCGCTCGGCCCCGCGGAGGCCACCGACTACCTCGACTCGCGCGACTTCACCGAGCCCATGTTCGTGTTCGTCGTGATGGTCATCGCCGGCACGCGCCCCATCCTGCAGCTCGCGCTTTCGCTCACGCGCCGCATCGCCCGCGCGGTCCCGATGGATCCCGGCATGGCGGCCTATTTCACCGCGCTCGCCTTCGTGCCCCTGCTGGGGTCCTTCATCACCGAGCCGGCGGCCATGACGCTGGCCGCGCTCATCCTGCTCGACGGCTACTACCGCCGCGGCCTCTCGAACCGGCTGAAGTACGCCACGCTCGGCGTGCTGTTCGTCAACATCTCCATCGGCGGCACGCTCACGCCCTTCGCCGCACCGCCCGTGCTCATGGTGGCGGCCAAGTGGGGTTGGGACCTGCCGTTCATGCTGGCGAGCTTCGGATGGAAGGCGGCGCTCGCGGTGTTGGTGAACGCCCTGGTCGTGACGTGGCTCTTCCGCGGGGAGCTGAAGCGGTTGGGCCGCCCGCCAGAGGACCTCGTGGGAGTGCGGGTGCCGGCCGCCATCGTCGCCGTGCACGTGGCGTTCCTCGCCGGAGTCGTGGCATTCGCCCACCACCCCGAGGTCTTCATGGGGCTGCTGCTCTTCTTCCTCGGGTTCGCCACCGCGTACGAGCGCTACCAGGACCGGCTCATCCTTCGCGAAGGATTGCTCGTCGCATTCTTCCTCGCCGGGCTCGTGGTCCTGGGCGGGCAGCAGCGCTGGTGGCTGGAACCGCTGTTGCGCAGCATGGATGCGAACACGGTCTTCTGGGGCGCGACCGCGCTCACCGCGGTGACGGACAACGCGGCGCTCACCTACTTGGGGTCGCTCGTCGATGGCCTGAGCGACGAGTTCAGGTACGCGCTCGTGGCGGGGGCGGTCACCGGGGGAGGGCTCACCGTGATCGCGAACGCGCCCAACCCCGCCGGCTTCTCCATCCTTCGCCGGTCCTTCGAGGACGGCGCCATCAACCCGCTGGGACTGCTCGCCGCGGCCGCGTTTCCGACGCTGGTCGCGGCCGCGGCGTTCTGGCTCCCCTTGCCAGGAGGCTCCATGGACATCATCGGCGCAGCCACCGACTTCATCGAATGGTTCCGCTCGCTCGACCCGGCGTTCGCCTTCCTGCTGGCCCTGCCAGTGCTGGTGGTCGCCGCGGGACTGGCTCGCGAGCACTGGGACCGCCGCAAGGAGCACGCGGCCCTGCAGGCGGGCCGGCGGGCCAACCCGCGCTTCGACGCATCCGATTAGACCCGGCCGTGCCGCGCCGGCGCGGCCGATAGCAAGCTGGCGGCTTCTACGGGAGCCCGCTGCATGCCTTGACGGCCATTGACCGGCGGCATGCAGGATCGTCGTACCATCGAGGATCCCGCATGCGCAGCTCCTTGGATCCCACCTCCAGCATCCGCCGGCTCGGTTTCCGCAAGTGGTACGAGCGCGAGCTCATCAAGTGCCATGCGTCGCTGCTTACCTGCCTGCTTTGCGGCCTGACCATGGCGGCGCTCCTGGAGACCATCGATTTCTCCAACTTCGGCTGGTCACCGGCGTCCAAGCTCGCGGTCATCGCCGCGGCGGGCGTCCTCGGCTGGGTGTCATGGAAGTCCTACATCCGCATCCTCACGCGCGCCGAGTTCTACGGCGAGCGCTCGAGCTGTCCCTCGTGCAAGGCGTACGGCCGCTTCAAGGTCCTGTCCACCGGGCTGGACGAGGCTCCCGGCAGGGTGGCCGATGCGGTAGCTCCGCTACCCGCCGCGTGGCTGCGAGTCGAATGCCGCCAGTGCGGCACCGCGTGGCGGATGCCCGAGTGAGACGGGGATCTGCCCGGCGGCAGTAACGAAAAGGGCCCCGAAGGGCCCTTTTCGCTGCGGCTTGCCGTCGTGCATCAGGTGCCGAGCGTGCTCACCGTATCGCCGCGCAGGTGCGGGTAGCGCACGTGGTCCACCATCTCCTGGACTTTCTTGTCGGGCGGCGCCGTGATGAGGCTCACGACGATGATCGTGACGAGCCCCACGGGCAGGCCGATCATGCCGGCCGAGATCGCGTTCAGGCCGAACCACTGGTTCGCGACGCATTCGGCCGGGGTGCACCCGAAGAACGGGTACGTGCGCACCATGTAGTACATGCAGATGCCCAGGCCCGCCATCATGCCGGCGATGGCGCCCCACTTGTTGGCCCGCTTCCAGAAGACGCCCAGGACCAGCGCCGGGAAGAACGCCGAGGCCGCGAGCGAGAAGGCCGCGCCCACCAGGAACAGGATGTTCCCGGGCTTGAGCGAGGTCACGTAGGCGGCCAGCAACGCCACGACCAGCAGCAGGATCTTCGACACCGTGACCCGCCGTGCCGTGGTGGCATTGGGGTTCAGCATCTTGTAGTACAGGTCGTGGGACAGGGCGTTGGCGATCGTGAGCAGCAGCCCGTCGGCGGTGGACAGCGCCGCCGCGAGGCCGCCCGCGGCGACCAGGCCCGAGACCACGTACGGCAGGCCCGCGATCTCCGGGGTGGCGAGCACGATGATGTCGCCGCCGATCACGATCTCGGCCAGCTGCACGATGCCGTCCCTGTTGATGTCGGTGATGTTGAGCAGCGTGGGATCGACCGCCGCCCAGTTCGCCGCCCATGCCGGCAGGTTCGCGAAGCTGCTGCCTACGAGGAAGTGGTAGATCTCGTACTTGGCGAGCACCGCGAGCGCCGGCGCCGTGAAATACAGCAGGAAGATGAAGAAGAGCGACCACGTCACCGATTGCCGGGCCTGCTTCACCGAGGGCGTCGTGTAATAGCGCATCAGGATGTGCGGCAGGGCTGCGGTGCCGAACATCATGCAGAACACGATGCCGATGAAGTTCAGGCGAGCCTTCGACTGCGCCGCCTCATCCTTGCCGGGGTACGGCGTGGCGTGCGGCTTGGGCGGTGCCGCGCGCGCGGCCACGCCCTTGTCCTTGGTATACGTCGTCTTCGCGGTCGCGTCGTCCTTGTAGCTGGCAATGGCCTTTTCCGCGGCCGCGATCTCGGTCGCGGGGGCGGCGGCGGCCTTGAGGTCGGCCACCTTCTTCTCGGCCGCTTCGCGGTCGGCCTTGGCGGAAGCCGAAAGGTTCTTCAGCTTCTCGTCGGCCGAGGCGGCGCGCGCCTTGAAGATGTTGCGGACCTCGATCTCCTTCGGGTCGGCGGTGAGCTGCTTCTCGCGCTCGGTCACCTTGGCCAGCGCCTGCCCGTAGGCGATCTGCGGGATCGGGTTGCCGGTGTGCTTGAGCGAGAGCCAGACCACAGGCGTGAGGTAGGCGATGATCAGGATGATGTACTGCGCCACCTGCGTCCACGTGACCGCGCGCATCCCGCCCAGGAACGAGCACACGAGGATGCCGCCCAGGCCCACGAAGACGCCCACGCCGAACTCCAGGCCCGTGAACCGGCTGGTGATGATGCCCACGCCGTAGATCTGCGCCACCACGTAGGTGAACGAGCACAGGATCGCGGCGAAGATGCCGATCGAGCGGACGAAGTTGCCGCCGTAGCGCTCGCCGAGGAAGTCCGGGATGGTGAACTGGCCGAACTTGCGCAGGTAGGGCGCGAGGAAGAGCGCCACCAGCACGTAGCCGCCGGTCCATCCCATCACGAAGGCGAGGCCGTCGAAGCCGGACAGGTACAGCGTCCCGGCCATGCCGATGAACGAGGCCGCGCTCATCCAGTCGGCGCCGGTCGCCATGCCGTTGAAGAACGCCGGCACGCGCCGACCCGCCACGTAGTACTCGGCGGCGTCCACGGTGCGGCTCATGATGCCGATGCCGGCATACAACGAGATGGTGGCGAAGAGGAACCAGTAGCCGATCCACTTGCGCGACATGCCCATCTGCTCGGCGATCGCGAGGAACACCAGAAAGGAGATGAATCCGATCGTATAGAAGCCGTAGTACTTCTTGAGCTGCTGGTAGAACTGGCGCTGGGAGCTCTGGTTGGCCGCAAGGTATTGGCTGCTCATTATTCGTCCCCCTCGTCGACTTCGTACTCCTTGTCGAGCCTGTTCATGTACCACGCGTACGTGCCGATCAGGATCACGTAGACGATCAGCGAGCCTTGCGCGGACATGTAGAAGCCCAGCGGGAATCCCAGGAAGGTCACGCTGTTCAGCTCACGCGCGAACCACGCCTCCACGAAGGTCACGACGAACCAGATCGACAGCAGCACTGCGGTGATGACGAGATTCTTGTGCCAGTACTCCTTGTGCCTTGCGCTCAGCTCCATAACGTCCTCCTCCTCCTTTATACGTGTCGGTGCACTGCTTTTGGTGGTCGGAAGTCAGCCAGCGGATATTAGCCACGCCCGGGGCCCGATGGCTATCCGGCCCGTTAGGGTAAACCCCTAGTCACCCCCCCCGTTCGGGGGCGCTACACCTGGTAGTCGAGGGCGAGGCGGGCCTGAAGTGAGCGGGCCTGGAGGAAGGCTTCCTTGAGGACGCGGCGCTCGAAGGGGTTCAGGGTGTCGGGATCGACGAGGTTCGCGGCCTCGTCACCCGCCTCCAGCCTCGCCTGCGTCCGCAACCTGTGGCGCTGGACCTCGAAGAACGCCGCCACCAGCGCTTCGCACTCGGCCTGCGCCATGCCCAGGCGCGCGCGCACGGCTCGAAGCCGCGCGGCCGTGTTCGTCTCGCCGATGCCGTGGGCGAGGGCATAGATGCGCGCGGCATCGATGAACGGACGCGCCCCGTTCAGCTTGAGGTTTACGGTATGCACGTGCCCGGGCGCGTCGCTCGTGGCGAAGTCGCGCAGCCAGCCCAGGGGCGGGCGCGACTCGAGCGCGTTCTCCGCCATGAGGCGCAGGAAGGCCGGATTGGCGCGCGCGAGCGGCGCGATGCATTCGCGAAGGGCCGAGGCGAGGGTGGCATCGCCGTAGAGCGGCCGCAGGTCGAAGAAGATCGCCGCGTTCAGCAGGTCGTTGGGCTCCGGCGTCACCACCCAGCCGCGGATGCGCGCCTTCCATTCGTCCAGCGACAGGCACATCGCCGGATTGGAGCCCATGACCAGGCCCTTGCAGAGCGGAAAGCCGCACGCGTCGAGCGCGTCGTTCACGGCTTTCGCGAAGGGCAGGAGGCGCGTGCGCACGGCATCGGCCGGCTCGCCGTCGTGCGCCGCGAAGACGAGCCCGTTGTCCTGGTCGGTGCTGAAGGTCTGCTCGAAGCGCCCTTCGCTGCCGAAGGCGAGCCAGCACCAGCTGATGCGCTCCCAGCGGTGGTTCTTGCGTTCGATCTCGAGCACGCGCTGGCAGAGGCGCTCGTTCAGCACCGAGACGAACTGGGTGAGCGGCTCGGCCGCCACGCCTTCGTCGACCAGCAGCCGCGCGAGGCGCCGGATCTCCGCGGCGACCTCCGCCAGGACGGGGATGCCCGCCGCGAGGCGGATCTCGGCGGTGATCTCGCCCAGTCCCAGGCGCTGCAGCGAGAAGAGGTCGCGTTCGGATACCACGCCCGCGAGGCGCCCATCGTCCATCACGAGCACGTGGCGGATCCCCAGGCTCACCATGGCGAGTGCCGCTTCGTACGCCATGGCGTGGGACGGCAGCGAGAAGGGTGCGGCGGACATCATCTCGCCTACCGCGCGCCCTTCGCCGCCTTCGGCCGTCGCACGGACGAGGTCGGTCGTGGTGAACACGCCCGACGGGACGTTCGCCTCGTCGACAACCACGACCGAGCCGACGCCCTCGGCGTGCATCAGCGACACCGCCTCGCGCACGGTGGCTTCCTTGCGGCACACGACGGGGCCGCGCCTCACCAGGGCCCGCAGCGGCCGGGCGAGGACCTGCTGCTCGCCCGCGAGCCGCCGCTCGAGGAAGCCGGCCCTAGTATTGGAGGCGGACATAGTACGTTTCGCGCGAGGCCTCGAGCGCCTGCCCGAGTGTCGCGATCCCCCGCTCCGCGAGCAGCGGCAGGAGCTTCAGGAAGATCTCGCCGGTCACCATCGCGTCACCGAGCGCCGTGTGGCGTCCCACCACGTTCACGCCGAGGCGCTGCGCAATGCCTTCGAG
>CAMPHL010000050.1 GCA_946885905.1 uncultured Pseudomonadota bacterium
CCTGAAGCAGGTACGCCACCACGGACTACACCTCCTACGTGGTGAGGCTCTTCGGCGCATTCCACGGCATCGCGCGGTTGATGTAGTCCCAGAGCGTGGAGAGGGTCGGAAGCTTCATGAGCGTCGTACGCGCCACCTCGCCCGTCACCAGGCTCGCAACCCTGCCCTTCCTGATGTCTTCGGCGCTGGTGCCGCCGACGAGCGGCGTGAAGACCTCGTTGGATTCGCCGAAGGTCCCATGGCACGAGGCGCACTTGTCGTCCCAGACCTTCTGGCCCTTCCGCACGCTGCCCGAGCCCGGCGGCAGGCCCTTGAAATCCGGGCGCACGTCGATGTCCCAGGCCTTGATTTCGGCCGGGGTGGCCGGACGACCGATCCCCGGGAATTGGGCTAGTGCGCCGAAGGAAAACACGCAGAGGAGCACCGCCACGATCACTGGCGCCTGGCTCCTGGCTACCGGCTCCTCAGTAGACCTGGACATTGCCCACTTCCCCGCCCTCGGCCACCTTCCACGACTGGATCGCGTTGTTGTGGTAGATGGAGCGCCGGCCGCGCACCTCGCGCAGCTGGTTGATCCTGGGCTGCACGTAACCGGTCTCGTCGATCGCGCGCGACTGGAGCACCGCGGGCGAACCGTCCCAGGTCCAGTCGATGTTGAAGCGCGTGAGGCATTTGGGCTGGATGGGCGATTCGAGGCGCGCGGTCTTCCAGTTGCGCCCACCGTCGAAGGACACGTCGACGCGCTTCACGCGGCCGCGGCCCGACCACGCGAGCCCCGTCACGTTGTAGAAGCCACGGTCGAGGAGCATCTGACCGCCCGACGGCGACGTGATCACCGATTTGCATTCCTGGATCGAGCTGTACTGGCGGTGGGTGCCGTCGGGCATGAGGTCGACGTAGTGCAGCGCCTCGTCCTTCGTGGCCCAGGGCTGGTCGCCGACCTCGATGCGCCGCAGCCACTTCACCCCCGAGACGCCCTGCAGCCCCGGGGCCACGAGCCGCAGCGGATAACCGTTCTCGGGCCGCAGCATCTCGCCATTCATGGCCCAGGCGACCAGCACGTCGTCGAGCGCCCTTTCCATGGCGATCGTGCGGGTGAGGCCGGAACCGTCCGCGCCTTCGGCGAGGACGAACTTCCCGTTCTTGCGATCGAAGCCGCAATCGTCCAGCAGCGTCGAGAGCCTCACGCCCGTGAATTCGCAACAGGAGAGCATGCCGTGGCTGTACTGCACGGTCGGCACGGCGACGTTGCCCCACTCCATCCCGGTGTTGGCGCCGCATTCGATGAAATGCATGCGCGAGACGGCCGGCAGGCGCATCAGGTCGTCCATCGTGTAGACCTTGGCCTGCCTCACCATGCCCATCACCATCAGGCGGTGGCGGTGCGGGTCGATGTCCCACCAGCCCTGGTGGTGGCGCTCGAAGTGCAGCCCGTTGGGCGTGATGATCCCGAAGAGGCCCTGCAGCGGCGCGAACGAAACGGAAGAGCCGCCTACGCGCGTGAGCCCCGGGCTTTCGCGGCGCTGGAGGTTCTTCTCGTGCTTCGATGGCTGGCCGTAGGCGCGCGCCACGACCGGTTGGCCGAGCCCCTTGCTGTGCTCGGGCAGCTCGAGGATCGCGGGATCGCCTTGGCCGCTCGGCGATGCGGCGTTGGCCGGGGCGCAAGCCGCCGCCGCCGCCGCGGCGAAAGCCCCGCGCAGGAAATCCCGGCGCCCCGCCTGCACCTCGGCGATCTGCCCCCGGTCGAGAAAGTTTTCCGGCGCCCTGCGCAGCCGCCCGTGCCTGCCCATAGCGGCGAATTCTGGGGAGCGGCTTAATATAAGTCAAGCCTAATATAGGCGGCGGCTTATATTGACGGGCGCAACGCCCCTCCCCTACAGTCGGCCATGCCCACGAAGAAGAAATCGGCGCGCGCAAAAGCTTCCGAGGACATCTTCGACCTCATCGGCAAGAGCGAGAACATCCGCGAGGCGAGCGAGGCGATGCAGGCGATGGCGCACCCGCTGCGCCTGAAGATCCTGTGCCTGGTGGGAAACCAGGAGCTCTCGGTGCTGGAGATCGTGGAGGCGGTCGGCACCACGCAGAGCAACGTTTCGCAGCACCTGGGCGTCCTGCGCGACCACGGCCTGCTCGAGTCGCGCAAGGAAGCCAACAAGGTCTTCTACCGCATCGGGGACCCGCGGGTCCTCAAGATGATCTCGCTCACGCGCGAGATCTTCTGCAGCTTCTAGCCGCTAGCCCTTCCAGCGTCCCGCCGCGACGTCGTCGCTCGCCCGTGCTTCCACCCAGCGCGCACCCTGCTCCGTGTCTTCCTTCTTCCAGAAGGGAGCGCGGGTCTTGAGGTAGTCCATGATGAACTCGCAGGCCGCGAAGGCTTCGCCGCGGTGCGCGCTGGCGACGCCCACCAGCACGATGCGATCACCGGGCACCAGGCGCCCGACGCGATGGATCACGAGGGTGTCGAGCAGGTCCCAGCGCGCGTGTGCCTGTGCACAGATGTCCTCCAGCGCCTTTTCGGTCATGCCGGGGTAGTGCTCGAGCGTCATGCCCTTGATGGACGAGCCGTCGTTGGATGCCCGCACGAGCCCGACGAAGGTCGCGAGACCGCCCACATCGGTCCGCCCGCCCGTGAGCGACTCGAGCTCGCGGCCGACGTCGAAGTCCTGGGCCTGGACCCGCACCCGAGGCATCTCAGCCTCCGGTGACGGGTGGGAAGAAGGCGACTTCGTCGCCGGGCTTCACCGGCGTGGCGAGGTCGGCCATCTGCTGGTTGACGGCGACGCGCCAGTTGCGGCCCGGCGCGAACGCCTGCGGCCACTCGCCCTCGCGATCGCGCAGGACGTCGACCAGGGTCGAGACGGTCGCGGTCGAGGCTGAAAGCGCGACTTGCTCGCGCGAGCAGCCGAGCTTCTCCCGCAGGCTGGCGAAATAGAGGACGGTCACCACGGCTGTCAACGTACCAGGCGTGCGCGGTTCAGCCCCAGGTGCTGGATGATGAACTGCGCAACGGCCTCGGGATTGTTCAAGTCCAGCTGCGGAAGCTGGGTGTCGAGCACATCGTCGGTCGCGACGGCGATGATGTCGGGATCCTCGGGGTACAGAGCGGGCGTGTGCGCACCCCTGCGGCGCACCTCGACCTTCGGGATCGGCTCGCTCTTGTAGCCCTCGACGAGCACCAGGTCGCAAGGCGCGAAGCGCGTGAGCTGCTCCTGCAGCGAGGGCTCGGCCGCTCCGCGCAGCTCGTGCATGAGCGCCCAGCGATTCGAAGAGCTGACCAGAACCTCGCTGCATCCGGCGTGGCGGTGGCGATACGAGTCCTTTCCGGGCTGGTCCACGTCGAACTCGTGGTGCGCATGCTTGATGAGCTAGACGCGAAGGCCCGTTCGCACCAGGACCGGGATCACCTTCTCGATGAGCGTGGTCTTGCCGCTGCCGCTGTACCCGGCGATACCGATGACCTTCATGAGGTCATTGTCTCAGAAAGTCACCACCTGCCGCACGGCCTTGCCCTCGTGCAATAGGTCGAACCCCTCGTTGATCTGGTCGAGCGTGAGACGCCCGGTCATGAGCTTGTTCACGGGCAGCTTCCCGGCGCGGTAGAGCTCGATGTAGCGCGGCAAGTCGCGCTGGGGCACGCAGGTGCCGATGTAGCTGCCCTTGATCGTGCGTTCCTCGGCCACGAGGTGCGTGGCCGGCATGGGCCACGTGGCATTCGGATGCGGCAAGCCCGCGGTGACCGTGGTGCCGCCGCGGCGCGTGATGCGGTACGCGGTTTCGAAGGCGCGCGTCGAACCCGCCATCTCGATCGCGCAGTCGACACCGCCGTTGGTGGCCTTCTTCACCTTGTCCACGACTTCCGGGTCGGCGGCGTTCACGGTGAGCGTGGCGCCCAGCTCCTTCGCGAGCGCGAGCTTTTCGTCGGACAGATCGACCGCCGCGACCTGGCGCGCCCCGCATGCGACGGCGCCGAGCAGCGAAGCGAGCCCCACGCCACCCAGGCCCACCACCGCGACCGTCGTCCCGGCTTTCACCTGCGCGGTGTTGATCACCGCACCCACGCCGGTGAGCACGGCGCAACCGAAGAGCGCGGCCTCGTCGAGCGGCAGGTCCTTCGGGACCTTCACGGCCGATCGGCGCGAAACCACGGCGCGTTCGGAGAAGGCCGAGCAGCCCATGTGGTGGTTCACGGGCTCGCCGTCGGACGTGAAGATGCGGCGCTCGCCCGAAAGGAGCGTCCCGGCGGTGTTCGATACGACGCCCTTCTCGCAAAGCGCCGGGCGGCCTTCCGCGCAAGGCAGGCAACTGCCGCAGCTCGGCATGAAGACGAGGACGACGTGGTCTCCCTTCGCCAGGTCGTCCACGAGGGGCCCGACTTCCTCGACCACGCCGGCCGCCTCGTGCCCCAGGGCCATCGGCATGGGACGCGGGCGATCACCGTTGATGACCGAAAGGTCGGAGTGGCAAAGGCCCGCCGCGGCGATCCTCACCAGGATTTCTCCGGGTCCCGGCGGCTTCAACTCCACTTCCCGGATCTTGAGGGGCCTGGAGTTGGCGTACGGTGCTTCGGCGCCCATCGCCTCGAGCACTGCGGAACGGATTTTCATGTCGATTTCTCCCTGGTGCGGCTCAGCGAAGCACGAACGGGTTGGCGGCGACCGCGCCGGTGTTGATCCACACACTCTTGGTCTGCAGGAACTCGCGGATCGCGTCGATGCCGCTCTCGCGCCCCAGCCCCGAGTCCTTGTAGCCGCCGAAGGGCGCCATGAAGCTCACGGCGCGATAGGTGTTGACCCAAACCGTGCCCGCCTGCAGCTTCTCCGACATCCGAACGGCGCGGCCGATGTCGCGCGTCCATACGCCGGCAGCCAGGCCGAAGCGCACGTCGTTCGCGATGCGCAGCGCATCGGCCTCGTCCTTGAACTTGATGACCGACAACACGGGCCCGAACACCTCTTCCTGTGCGATGCGCATGTCGTTGCGCACGCCCGTGAAGATCGTGGGCTGGACGAACCAACCCTGCCCGCATTCCGGCGCCGTCGCCTTTGCCCCACCGAGCACGGCGGTCGCGCCTTCGCTGCGCGCGATGTCGATGTAGTCGAGCACCTTCTTGTACTGCGGCGGGGTCGTCACCGGCCCCACCTGCGTGTTCATGTCCATGGGATCGCCCATGCGCGCCGTGCGTGCGATCCCGAGCAGCTTCTCGACGAACTTGTCGTGGATGCTTTCCTGGACCAGCAGCCGGGAGCCCGCGATGCAGGTCTGCCCGGTCGCGGCGAAGATCCCCGAGATGGCGCCGAACACGGCCTGGTCCAGGTCGGCATCCTCGAATACGATGTTGGGCGACTTGCCGCCCAGCTCGAGCGAGACGTGCTTGAGGTTGCGTGCGGCCTTCTCGGCGATGACACGCCCCGTGGCATCCGAACCCGTGAACGTGATCTTCGCGACCAGCGGATGCTCGGTCAGCGCCGCGCCCACCTCGGCGCCGAAACCGGTGACGACGTTGAAGACGCCCGGCGGGAACCCGGCCTCCTTGAAAAGCTCGGCGAACTCGAGTGTCGAGGCCGATGTGAACTCGGAAGGCTTGATGACCACCGTGCATCCGGCCGCGAGCGCCGGGGCGATCTTCCAGCCGGCGAGCAGCAGGGGCGAGTTCCACGGCGTGAGCGCGGCGACCACGCCGACCGGCTCGCGGCGCGTGTAGGCGAAATAGCCCTTCTTGTCCAGCGGCAGGGTCGCGCCCTCGACCTTGTCCGCGAGCCCGGCATAGTAGTAGTACCACTGCGGCACGTAGTTCAATTGCGCGCCCATCTCGGCGATGAGCTTGCCGTTGTCGCGCACCTCGGTCGCGGCGAGCCTGGCCGCGTCGCGGGCGATGAGGTCGGCGAGCTTGCGCATCAACGCGCCGCGCTGGGTCGCGGTCATCTCGGCCCAGGGGCCCGAGGTGAATGCTGCATGCGCCGCCCTCACGGCAGCATCTGCATCCGCGGGGCCGCCACGCGGAATCTCGGCCCAGGCCTCGCCCGTGTAGGGGTTCTGGCTCTCGAACCACGCGCCGCCGGCCGGATCGCAGGCCTTGCCGCCGATCTGCAACTGATATCGCTTCACGTCCGCTCTCCTTTCGGGGGCAGGGAATCGGGACTCCCCCTTCGAATGTCAAGGCTTATGTTTACTTAAATCCTTAGGAGATTGCCGGCACGGGGGCCAGGATGGGGGGCCGGATGCCTTGCGCAGCCGGCCCGGCCCGTGCAAAACCCGATGCGCCGGACTCCGTCGCGAAGGATCAGCATGGATACCCTGAACAAGGACATCGTCGAGAATGCCGCGAGCGCGGGGAAGTTCACCACGCTCGGCACCGCACTCGCCGCCGCAGGCCTGATTTCCACGTACAAGGGAATCGGCCCCTTCACCTTCTTCGCCCCCACCGACGAGGCTTTCGCCAAGCTTCCGGACGGGGCCGTGAACCGCCTGCTCAAGGACAAGGCGAAGCTCGCCGCGCTCCTGAATTTCCACGTGATCCCCGGCGCCGTCCTCGCCAAGGACATGAAGCCGCGCGACTCGCGCAGCCGCCAGGGCGAGAGCCTCACGATCGCGGCCAACGACGCGGGCTTCACCGTCAATGGCGTGCCGCTTTCGCGCCACGAGATCGAGGCCAGCAACGGCGTGATCCACCCGATCGATACGCTGATGGCCCTGCCGGTGGAACCGCAATGAGGCCCCGCGAGCCCGACTTCGAGGCGCTCAAGGACATCACCCGCCTCGCGTGGCTGGTGAACTTCGAGGCCGTGGCGAGCGTCGGCAACGACGGGGACGCCCTGGTGGACAAGACGGTGCAGTAGGGCACGCCTAGTAGATGTCCGGCTCGGGGACCTGGCTTCGGTCCGCGAGCACCTTGAAGTCGCAGCCGTCGTTCGCCTGCGTCACGTGCTGCGAGAAGATCGCGCCGTATCCGCGCGCGTAGCGAGGCGGCGGCGCCTTCCATTCCCTGCGGCGGCGCCCGAGCTCCTCGTCCGAGACCTTGAGCTGCAGCAGTCGCGCCGGAATGTCGAGCTCGATCGTGTCGCCGTCGCGCACGAGCGCGAGCGGCCCGCCGATGAAGGATTCGGGCGCCACGTGCAGCACGCAGGCGCCGAAGCTCGTGCCGCTCATGCGGCAATCCGAGATGCGCACCATGTCGCGCACGCCCTGGGCCAGCACCTTCCTGGGGATCGGCAGCTGCCCCCATTCCGGCATGCCGGGCCCGCCCAGGGGACCGGCGTTCTTGAGCACCAGGACGCTGCTCGCATCGACGGGGAGGCTCGGGTCGTCGATCCGCTTCGAGAGGTCGGCGTAGTCCTCGAAGACCACGGCCTTGCCGACATGCCGATGCAGCCGTTGCTCGGCCGCGGCGGGCTTGATCACCGCGCCGTCGGGGCATAGATTGCCGCGCAGCACGGCGAGGCTGCCTCCGGAGTAAAGCGCCTTGTCTATCGGGAGGATCACGTCGTCGTCGAAGACTTTCGCGCCGGCGATGTTCTCGCCCAGCGTGCGGCCGTTCACCGTGGGCGCGTCGACATGCAGCTTGTCTCGGATGCGCTCGAGCAGCGCACGCAGGCCGCCGGCGTAATAGAAATCCTCCATGAGGTACTTGCCCGCCGGGCGGAGGTTCGCGATGAGCGGCGTGGTGCGCGCGAGCTTGTCGAAGCGGTCGAGGTCGAGCGTGCTGCCCGCGCGGCGCGCCATCGCGATGAGGTGCACCAACGCGTTGGTCGATCCGCCCAACGCGAGCACGGCCACGACGGCGTTGTCGAACGACTTGTCGCCGAGCACCTTCGAGGGATTGAGGTCCTCCCACACCATCTCGACCACGCGCCTGCCTACCTGCGTCGCCATCCGCGCGTGGCGCGAGTCGGGCGCCGGAATCGAGGCGGCGCCCGGCAGCGTGAGCCCCAGGGCCTCCGCGGCCGAGGTCATCGTCGAAGCCGTGCCCATGGTCGCGCAGTGCCCGGGCGAGCGCGCGATGCCGGAAAGCAGATCCTCCCACTCGCTCTGGTCGATGTCGCCCGCCCTGAGCGATTGCCAGCCCTTGAACATGTCCGTGCCGGAGCCCAGCGTCTTGCCCGAGGCGTTGCCGTTCAGCATCGGGCCCGCCGGCATGTAGGCGAACGGCAGGTCCATCGACGTGGCGCCCATGATGAGCCCGGGGGTGGTCTTGTCGCACCCGCCCATCAGCACCGCGCCGTCGCAGGGATACGAGCGCAGCAGCTCCTCCGCTTCCATCGCGAGGAGGTTGCGGTACATGAGGGGGCTCGGCTTCTGGAACGGCTCGGCGAGCGAGATGGCCGGCATCTCGAGCGGGAAGCCGCCCGCCTGCCAGACGCCGCGCTTCACCTCTTCCGCGCGCTGCCGGAAGTGCGTGTGGCAGGGATTGATCTCGCTCCAGGTGTTGAGGATCGCGATCACGGGCTTGCCGCGATACTCGGCCTCGTTCCAGCCGATCTGCGCCATGCGGGAGCGATGGTTGAACGTGCGCATGCCCTCGCGGCCGAACCAGCGGTGGCTCCTCAGCTCCTCGGGTTTCTTCATCGGCTAGGGTTGCAGGAAATCGAAATCCACGCCGCGGTCGGCCTGCGTGACGGATTGGAGGAAGAGCTTGCGGTATCCGCGCGGGGCTACGGGCGGTTTCACGGGGTTCTCGCGCGCGCGCTTCCCCAGCTCGGTGTCGGACACCAGCAACGAGAGCTCGCGGCCCTTCACCGAGAGGCGGATGCGGTCGCCGTTGCGCACGTAAGCGAGCGGGCCGCCGATCGCGGACTCGGGCGTCACGTGCAGCACGATGGTTCCGGCCGCGGTGCCGCTCATCCGCCCATCGGAGACGCGCACCATGTCCTTTACGCCGGCGCGCGCGAGCTTGCGGGGGATCGGGATGTAGCCCGCCTCGGGCATGCCCGGCGCGCCCAGCGGCCCGATGTTGCGCAGCACGAGGACATCGTCCGCCTTCACGTCGAGATCGTCGCTGTCGACGCGGTTGGCGAGGTCCTCGAGGTTCTCGAAGACGACCGCCCTGCCCTCGTGCTCCATGAGCTTCGGGTCGGCGGCGGACTGCTTGATGATCGCCTTGCCCGGGGCGAGGTTGCCCCCGAGCACCGCGATGCCCCCCTGGGGATAGATGGGCTGCGCGCGCGTGCGCACGACGTCCTGGCTGAACCCCTCGCCGGCCGCCTCGATCTCCTCGCCGAGCGTACGGCCCGTGACCGTGAGCGCGTCCAGGTGGAGGAGCGGCTTCAATTCGCGCAGCAGCGTGGGCACGCCACCCGCATGGTGGAAGTCCTCCATGTAGTGCCGGCCGGAGGGCTTCAAGTCCACCAGCACGGGCGTTTCGCGCCCCAGCGCGTCGATGCGCTCGAGGTCGACCTTGATGCCCATGCGGCCCGCGATCGCGGTGAGGTGGATCACGCCGTTGGTCGATCCGCCGATCGCGAGCAGCACGCGCAGCGCGTTCTCGAACGCCTTCGCGGTCATGATCCTGTCGGGCGTGAGCTTCGACTCGGCCATCGCCACGGCGGTCGCGCCCGTGCGCTCCGCGACGCGAATGCGATCGGCGGTGACCGCCGGCGGCGAAGCGCCGCCGGGTACCGTCATCCCCAGCGCCTCCGAGACGCACGCCATCGTGCTCGCGGTGCCCATGACCGAGCACGTGCCGACGCTCGCGACCAGCTGGTCGTTCACGCGCGAGATCTCGTCGGCGTCGATCTCTTCGGCGCGGTACTTGCCCCAATAGCGGCGGCAATCCGTGCAAGCGCCCACGCGCGTGCCCTGGTGCGAGCCCGTGAGCATCGAGCCCGTCACCAGCTGGATCGCCGGCAGGCCCGCCGATCCCGCGCCCATGAGCTGCGCGGGCACCGTCTTGTCGCAGCCCCCGATCAGGACCACGGCGTCCATCGGCTG
>CAMPHL010000051.1 GCA_946885905.1 uncultured Pseudomonadota bacterium
TTGATGTCGATGTCGGCCATGTTCCCGCCAAGGGGCCAGTGAGCGGCAACGCGACCGCTGCACTGGCCTCGCGTGTCCTTGTTGCTTTCCGAACGTTCAGTTGTCGATCTTGATTTTCGCGTCGCGCACCACCTTGCCCCAGCGCTCGATCTCGGCGCGCTGGAACCGGGCGAACTCCGCGGGCGGCATGGCAGGAGCGGTCGCGCCCTGCGAGTCCCACAGCTTCTTGATGTCGGGCATCGCCAGGATCTTCACCACCTCGGCATAGAGCTTGTCGACGACCGGCTTGGGCGTGCCCTTCGGCACCCACATCGCGTACCAGCTCGTGACATCGAAGTCCTGGATGCCCAGCTCCTGCAGGGTCGGCGTGTCCGGCAGCATCGGGTTGCGCGTGCCGCTCGAGACGGCGAGCGGCTTCAACTTGCCCGCCTTGATCTGGTTGGCCGAAGTGCCCATGCCGTCGAAGGCCATGTCCACGTTGCCGGCCAGCAGGTCCTGCATCATCGGCCCCGCGCCCTTGTACGGCACGTGCACGATGTCGGTGCCGGTGCGCATCTTGTAGAGCTCGCCGATCAGGTGGTGCGAGGTGCCGTTGCCGGCGGAGCCGAAATTGAGCTTGCCCGGGTTGGCCTTCAGGTACTTGAGCAGGTCGTCGTACTTGTTGATGCCCGCATGCTTCGGGTGGACCACGATCACGTTGGGTACCGCGGCCACGATGGTGACCGGCTCGAAGTCCTTCTCGATCCCGTAAGTGAGCTTGGTGTAGAGCGACTCGGCGATCGCGTGGTGGATCGCGCCCATGAAGATGGTGTAGCCGTCGCCAGGCTGGCGCGCGGCCGCGGCCGCGCCCACGGTGCCGCCGGCCCCGCCCATGTTCTCGACGTAGAAGCTCTGCCCGAAGGCCTGCGTGAGCTTGGCCGCGATGGGACGCGCGAACGTGTCCACGCCGCCGCCGGCCGGGAAGGGGTTGATGACGCGGATGGACTTGTTGGGCCAGTCCTGGGCCTGCACGCCCAGGGCTGCTGCCGCGAATGCGACGGCCGTGATCGCGCGCGCGACCAGTCTGCTACGCATGGCGCACTCCTCCTCTGTTATGGACTTCTTCTGGGCGCCTATTCTGCGACAAACTTTCCGCGCCGTGGTCCCCGATTGCCCTTATCCGGGTCCCATGAGCTTGTCCGGGAGCCAGGTCGCGATTCCCGGGAAGAAGCTCATGAGCACCATGAAGGCCAGCATGAGGAAGACGAACGGCATCGAGCCGCGCAGGATCGTGGGCAGCGAGACCTGCGGCGCCACGCCGCGCAGCACGTAGAGGTTCAGGCCCACCGGCGGGGTGATGAGCCCCACCTCCATGTTGATGGTGAGCAGGACCGCGAACCAGATGAGGTCGAAGTTGTTGGCCTCGAGCACCGGCGTGAGGATCGGCATCAGCATCAGGATGATGGCCACCGGCGGCAGGAAGCATCCGAGGATCAGCATGAAGAGGTTGATGAAGAACATCAGCACCCAGCGGTTCAGGTTCAGGCCCACCAGCCACTCCGCCGCCGTCTGCGAGACGTAGAGCAGCGACATCATGTAGGAGAAGAGCGCCGCGGCCGCGATGATCATGAGGATCATGCTCGACTCGCGCACCGTGTCGCGGAAGACCAGCCATTGGTCCCGCGGCCGCCAGGCGCGGTAGATCAGGATCACGAGGACCAGCGCCAGGAACGCGCCGATGGCGGCGATCTCGGAGGGGGTGGCGAGCCCGCCATACATGAAGTAGGCGATCGCCGAGATGAGCACCAGGAAGGGAACCACGCGCAGCAGGCCCTCGCTCTTCTGCCGCAGCGTGAAGCGCTCATCCACCGCTTCGCCGCCGCCCGCGAGCAGGGCGCGGTTGGACAGGATGGTCGCCGCCCAGGCATAAGCCGCGAACAGCAGCACCAGCAGCGCGCCGGGGACGACCCCGGCGAGGAAGAGCCGCCCGATCGAGGTTTCGGTGGCGATCCCGTAGAGGATCATCGTGATCGAGGGCGGGATGAGGATGCCGAGCGTGCCGCCCGCGCAGATGGCGCCGGTGGCGAGCGAGGGCGGGACGCCGCGCCGGATCATCTCGGGCACGCCCGCCTTGCCGATCGCGGCCGCGGTCGCTGGCGAGGAACCGCACACCGCCGAGAACATTCCGCAGGCGAGGATGTTGGCGATGACGAGGCCCCCGGGCAGGCGCGCGAGCCACCGGTACATGGACTCGTAGATGTCCTTGCCCGCGGCGGTCACGCCGATGGAGGCGCCCAAGAGCACGAAAAGCGGGATGGTGAGCAACGCGAACGAGTTCAGCTCGTCCATGAACTGCGTGGCGATGATCTGCAGGCTCGAAGGCCCCTTGAAGGCCACCAGGAAGACCACCGAGACCAGCGTGAGACCCCACGCGATCGGGAAGCCCGAGAAGAGTACCGCCGTGGTCACGACCACGATCAGAAGGCCGATCTGGATCTCGTTCACGTCAGGCGCCCTGTCCGGAAACGGCGCCGCTTTCCGCGGCGGGCTTTTCCCGCAGCATCTCCGCGACGTACTGCAGCGCGGTCAGCCCGAGTCCGAGCGGCATCAAGGCGAAGAACGGCCACCGGGGCGGGTCCCACGAGGACCCGCTGGTCTCGCCGCTGCGCATGGCGTGCAGCGTGAGCTCGAGCCCCTCCCAGGCGAGATAGATGCACACGGCAGTGCCCAGCACCGCGAGGACGCGTTCGAGCACCACCCGGTGCCGCGCCGGCAGGACATGGGCCAGGAGGTCTACGCCGATATGCCCCTTCGTCTTGAGGCAATAGGGCGATCCGACCAGCACGCAGCCGACGATCAGGTAGGTGGCTAGCTCGATCTCCCAGTAGGTCGAGTGCCCCGTCGCGCGCCACACCACCATGTAGCAGACGATCAGCATCGCGGCCGCCAGGCATACGGCGGCCACCACCGCGAGCGCGGTGGACAGTCCGTCGACCGCGCGCACGAAGCGCGCGGCCCGGGACGGCGTCATTTGATGCTGGTGAGGGTTTCGAGCAGGTCTTTCGCCTCGGGCGACTTGGCGGCGAATTCAGGCCACGAGGTCTTCTTCGCGAGCGCGATCCAGGCGTCGAAGTCCTCCTTGCTGAGGGGGGCGGTCTGCGCGCCGGCCTTCTTGTAGGCCTCGATCATGCGGTCCACCGCCTCGCGCTGCGAGTTGGCGAACCACTTGTCGGAAACATCGGCGGCTTCCTCGAAGATCTTCTTCTGCGCGGGCGTGAGCTTGTCCCATGCGGCCTTCGACATGACCAGCGGCTGCATGAGCCACCACAGCGTGTACTTGCCGCCCACGGTGGCGTACTTGGTCTGCTCGTAGATGCGCATGGAGACGAAGGTCTCGGCCGAGGTGAGCGTCGAGGTGAGCACCCCGGACTGCAGCGACGGGTAGATCTCGGTCGACGGGATGTTGATGACCGAGGCGCCCGCGGCCTTGAGCATCGTCTCGAACGTGGGATCGGCCGCGCGCATCTTCTCGCCCTTCACGGTGTCGGGCCCGGCGATCATCTTCACCTTGGAAGCGAAGGCCCCCGGCGTCCACCACCAGGTGACGATGTGGATGTTGTGCTTGTGCGCGAGGTTCTGCAGCTTCTCGCGGAAGGCCGTGTTCTTGAGCTTCATCGCGTAGTCGAGGTCCGAGATCGTCCCCGGCATGATCGTGATGGAGAACTCCGGGATCTTGCCCGCCGCGTACGACATCGGGAACACGGCCATCTCCAGGGTTCCCGCCTGCAAGGCGTCCAGCTGCGCGACCGGCTTGATGTTGAGCGAGCTGCCCGGGTAGATGCGGAACTTGAGGCTCTTGTCGCGCTTCCCGACCTCCTCGACGAAGAGCCTCGTGGCCTTGTCCCGCCCGTCCGTGTTGGCCTTGAACTGGTGCGAGATCTTGATTTCCTGTGCGGTGGCGCAAAGGGCCACCGCCGTGCAGGCCGTGAATGCGGCCAGCGCGTTGCCGAAACGCGAAAACATGTATTCCTCCTCGTAGTTAGGTCTCGGACGACCGTCTGTGCGGCCGTTCGACATTGCTCCCCGGCTTCAGGCCGCCTGGCGGACCCCCCCGGCCTTCCCCGCCTGTGCGGCGAGGTACTCCATTGCCGCGGCCACGCCGCCCTTCTTGTGCGGCACGCCCGCCACCTGCAATCCCATCTCTACTCCCGCAAGGGTACCTGCCAACGCGAGGTCGTTGAAGTCCCCGAGATGACCGATGCGGAAAACCTTACCTTTGAGCTTGGTAAGCCCCATGCCGAGCGACATGTCGAAGTGCTCGAGCACGGCGGCGCGCAGCTTGTCCGCGTCGTGGCCCGGCGGCATGACGATCGCGGTGAGCGAAGAGCTGTACTCCTCCGGGTCGGCGGCCAGGACCTCGAGTCCCCACGCACGCACGGCCCGGCGAGTGGCCTCGGCATGGCGGTCGTGGCGGGCGAAGACGTTCTCGAGGCCTTCCTCCTCGAGCATCGCGATCGCTTCGCGCAAGCCGTAGAGGAGGTTGGTGGACGGCGTGTAGGGGAACCAGCCGTCGGCATTCGCCGGGATCATCTCCGACCAGTCCCAGAAGGAACGCGGCAGCTGCGCCGACTTGCCCGCCGCGAGCGCCTTGTCGGAGGTCGCGTTGAAGGACAGTCCCGGCGGCAGCATGAGGCCCTTCTGCGAGCCGCCAACCGTCACGTCCACGCCCCACTCGTCGTGGCGGTAGTCGATCGAGGCGAGGGAGGAGATCGTGTCGACCATGAGCAGCGCCGGATGCTTCGCGTTGTCGATCGCGCGGCGCACGAGCGGTATCCGCGTGGTCACGCCGGTCGAGGTCTCGTTGTGGACCACGCATACGGCCTTGATCGAGTGGCCCGTGTCGGCCTTCAGGCGCTTCTCGATCTCGGGGTGGTCGGCCCCGTGGCGCCAGTCGCCCGGGATGATCTCGACCCTGAGCCCGAGCTTGGTGGCCATCTTCGACCACAGGGTCGCGAAATGGCCGGTTTCGGACATGAGGACGTGGTCGCCGGGCGAGAGCGTGTTGGCGAGGGCCGCTTCCCAGGCGCCCGTGCCAGAGGCGGGATAGATCACTACCGGGTGGCGCGTCCTGAAGATGCGCTTCATGCCCTCGAGGCAGGCCTTCGCGAGGACCTGGAATTCGGGGCCGCGATGGTCGATCGTGGGACGATCGATCGCGCGCAGGACGCGGTCCGGAACGTTGGTCGGGCCGGGGATCTGAAGAAAATGGCGGCCGGCTGGCATGGCGATGCTCCTCGTGAACGGCGAATACGGCCATAATGCCGCAGCCCTGCTCGGATGTGTCGCACGACCCGGTACAAACCCCAATGACCTCGCAACTCTCGAGCCCGGTGCGCTTCGCGCGCGGCGGCGAAGGCAGCCGCTTGGCCCGCAGGCTCGCGCGCGAAGTCGACGGCGAGGTCCTCTTCGACGCCGCGAGCCGCGGGCGCTATTCGACCGATGCGTCGATCTACCAGGTGACGCCGGTCGGCGTCGTGGTGCCACGCAACGTCGAGGCCGCGATCGTCGCGATGCAGCTCGCGATCGAAGAGGGAGTGGCGGTCCTGCCGCGCGGCGCGGGCACGTCCCAATGCGGACAGACGGTGGGCGAGGCGCTCATCGTCGACGACAGCCGGTTCCTCAACCGGGTGCACGCGGTGGATGCCGCCGCGCAACGCGCGGTGGTCGAGCCCGGCGTGGTGCTCGACACGTTGAACGCGCAGTTGAAGCCCCTCGGGCTCTGGTATCCGGTCGACGTGTCCACCTCGGCGCAGGCGACGCTGGGCGGAATGGCGGGCAACAACTCGTGCGGCTCGCGCTCGCTCGCCTACGGCAACATGGTCGATCGCGTCGAGGGGATCGACGCGTGGTTGCCGGATGGGACGCGCGGGCGTTTCGGCATCGAAGGCGCGATGGACAACCCGCGCATCCGCAGCCTTGCGGCCCGCGCGAAGGCGCTCTGGGAGCGCGAGCGCGACGAGATCATCGCGCGCACGCCCAGGACCGCGCGCAACGTCGCGGGCTACAACCTCTCGCGGCTGGCGCCCGAAGGCTTCAATCTCGCGAAGCTCTTGGTGGGCAGCGAGGGCACGCTCGCGTGGTTCGAGCGCATCCACCTGCGCCTCGCCGAGCTGCCGAGGCACAAGGCGCTCGGCGTGGCGCATTTCCCCCGCTTCTACGACGCGATGGATTGCGCCCAGCACATCGTGAAGCTGGGGCCCTGCGCCGTGGAGCTGGTGGACCGCACGATGCTCGACCTCGCGCTCTCGAACCCGGCCTTCGCGCCGACCGTGCGCGAGTTCGTGACGGGCGAGCCCGATGCGATCCTGCTGGTGGAGTTCGCGGGCGAAGACGCCGGTGGCCAGGAGAAAGGCGCCAGGCAGCTCGCACAGCTCATGGGCGATCTCGGCTTTCCCGATTCCGTGGTGGTCGTGCCGCCGGCGCGGCAGGCGGCGCTGTGGAACGTCCGCAAGGCGGGCCTGAACATCATGATGTCGATGAAGGGCGACGGGAAGCCCGTGTCCTTCATCGAGGACTGCGCGGTGCCGCTGGAGCACCTGGCCGAGTACACATCGCAGCTCACGGAGGTCTTCCGCAAGCACGGCACCGAAGGCACGTGGTATGCGCACGCATCCGTCGGGTGCCTGCACGTAAGGCCCGTGCTCAACATGAAGGGCGACGGCGCGATGCGCATGCGCGCGATCGCGGAGGAGGCGGCCGAGCTCGTGCGCCGCTACAAGGGCGCGTATTCGGGCGAGCATGGCGACGGCCTCGTACGCTCGGAGTGGATCGCGCCCTTCTTCGGTCCCCGCCTCACGGCCGCGCTCGCCGAGATCAAGTCGTGGTTCGATCCCGATGGCGTCATGAACCCCGGCAAGATCGTGAACCCCCCGAGGCAGGACGATCGCTCGCTGTTTCGTTATCCGCCCGGCTATGGCCCCAGGGCCCGGCCGGCGGCGCTCGACTGGAGCGAGTGGGGCGGCTTCGCGGGCGCGGTCGAGATGTGCAACAACAACGGGCACTGCCGCAAGTTCGACGCCGGCACGATGTGCCCGAGCTACCGCGCCACCGGCAACGAACGCGACCTCACGCGTGGGCGGGCCAACACGCTGCGCCTTGCGCTCTCCGGCCAGATCGAGGGCGAGGACTACGCGGGCCCGGCCGTGCGCGAGGCGCTCGAGCTTTGCGTCTCCTGCAAGGGCTGCCGGCGCGAATGCCCCACGGGCGTGGACATGGCGCGCATGAAGGTCGAGGTGACCGCGGAGCACAAGCGGCGCGAGGGCTTCACGTTGCGCGACCGGCTGGTCGGGATGCTTCCGGGCTACGCGCCGTGGGCGGCACGCCTCCAGCCGCTCACCGACCTCGCGACGAAGATGGGCGGCGGCGCGCTGCTGGAATTTCTCGCGGGCTTCGATCGCCGCCGGCCGTTGCCGCGATTTCGCGGCCCGTGGCGCGCAAGGCCATCGCGGCCCGATGGCCGTCCGGTCGTGCTCTTCGCCGACACGTTCAACACCTGGTTCGAGCCCGAGAACCTCGAGGCCGCGCAAAGGGTGCTCGAGGCGACGGGCCACGAGGTTCGATCCGCGACGGGCCCGGCCGGCGCGCGGCTGTGCTGCGGCCGCACCTACCTCACGAGCGGGATGGTCGAAGCTGCACGGGCCGAGGCGAAGAAGACGCTGGATGCGCTCGCACCGCACCTCGACGCCGGCACGCCGATCGTGGGCCTCGAACCCTCGTGCGTGTTCACCTTCCGCGACGAGTACCCGGCGCTGCTGCCCGGCGACGCGCGCGTGCAGCGCCTCGCCAGGGCCACGCTGGTCGATGGATACCTCGCCGCCGAGATCGCCGCGTCGCGCGTCGCTGCGCCCTGGAAAGCGAAACCGGGGCCGGATCCGAAGGCCGCGGTGCTGGTCCATGGCCATTGCCACCAGAAAGCGTTCGGGACGTTCGAGGCCACCGTGGCGCTCCTGCGCACGCTGCCGGGCGCGAAGGTCGAGCCGATCGAATCGTCGTGCTGCGGCATGGCGGGCTCCTTCGGCCACGAGCATTACGATGTCTCCATGAAGATGGCCGAGATCGCCCTGCTGCCCGCCGTGCGCTCCGCCCCGCGGGCGGCGCTCGCGGCGGCAGGCACGAGTTGCCGGCAGCAGATCACCCACGGCACCGGCCGGCCCGCCGTGCACCCCATCGTCCTGCTAGCGGAGTCCCTGTGAGCAACCCCGCCGCGCTCCTGGAAGCGCTCAAGAAGGCCGTCGCGTTCGAGCCCCACAAGGATCGCGTCGGCAACCTTTCCTGGGGCAAGGGCACGCTCGACGCAAAGCCCGTTCGCCTGGCGCTGGTCGAGAACCGCTTCGCGAGCGGCGCGATCGGCGCGGCCGAAGCCGAGCGGTTGGGCGCGCTCTTCAAGATCGCCGCGCGCGAAAAGGCGCCGATGATCCTGCACCTGGATTCTGCGGGCGCGAAGATCTCCGAGGGATTGAAGGCGCTGGGCGCATTCCGCGCCGTCTACCGCGCCGGCCTCGAGGCGGTCGAAAGCGGCGCGCACATGGCCGCGGTCCTGGGCGCCAACTGCTTCGGCGGCTCGAGCATGCTGGCGCACCTCGCGCCACGCCGGCTCTTCAGCCCGCAGACCAAGCTCGCGATGTCCGGGCCCGCGATCCTCGCGGCCGCCGCGGGTATGGACGCGCTCGACGAGATGTTCCGTGCGATGGCGGATGCGGCGCTGATGGCAGGCGCCCGCGCCAAGGCCTCGCCGGCGAACGTCGTATGGGCTCCCGGAGTGGACGTGGGCGCCTGGCTGCGCGAGACCTTCGCCGATGCGACCGAGCCCCGGGCACGCCACGCCGCGCTCGCCGCGCGCATCGCCAAGGAGCCCGCGATGGTGCCCGAGGAGGTGCGACGCAAGGACCTGGAGAGGATCTACGATGGCGCCTACGAAGCCAAGGAAGCCAAGGGGCTGCTCTTCGGCCGCGGGAAGCGCGGGGACGCCGAGGAGGCGATCATCGGGCTGGTGGGCCGAAAGCCCGTGGGCGCGGCGCGCGCGTGGCGCTTCGCCGAGCTCGCGTGGAAGCTCGTGGACCATCCGCCCGCGCGGGTGGAGGTCTACCTCGACTGCGCCTCGCACGCCCCCAGGCTGGAAGACGAGCGCATGGTGCTGTCCGAGTTCATCGCGGGGATGAGCCGTCCGCTCGCGGCGCTGCGCCTCAGGGGCTCGCACGTGGGGCTCACGATCCTCACGCAGGCGGGCGGCGGCGTCTACGTCGCCCTGGCCGGCCCCGCATCTCGCGTCACCAGCGTCCACGAGGCCGACATCCAGGTGCTGCCCGGTGCGGCCGTGGCCGCGATACTCGGGGGGGAGAACATCGACGCCACGCCGGGTTTCGACGCCTACCGCGAGGCGGGCGTGGCCGAAGAGGAGCTCAGGATCGGGCTGGTGAAGGGGCACTCGTGAACGAGAACCTTTACGCGCTGTTCGAATCGCGCTTTCCGGCCGACAGGAGCCAGCCGCTGCTCATCCTGCCGGAGGGCGGCGGGATCACTTATGCGCAGGCCCACGAAGGCGCCGGCCGCTATGCGGCGCTGTTCGCCGGCCTCGGCCTCGCGCCGGGCGACCGGGTCGCGGTGCAGGTCGAGAAATCGACCGAGGCGCTGCTGCTCTACCTCGGCTGCCTGAGGGCCGGCCTCGCCTATCTGCCGCTCAACAGCGCCTACCAGCAGGGCGAAATCGGCTACTTCCTCGAAAATGCCGAGCCGCGCGC
>CAMPHL010000052.1 GCA_946885905.1 uncultured Pseudomonadota bacterium
CTCGTGGTCCTCGAGGTGCTGTCGGGCGCGCTCATCGTCGGCGGCGTGACGTACATCGCGCAGCGAGGTCGCGTGCGGATCGCGATCGTGGCAGCGCTTGCGATCCTCCTCGTCGCCACCACGCGCCTGGGCTGGGGTTGGGGACGCGCCGAGTTCGGGGACGCGTACTTCGACATCCGCGCGCCCGCGATCGCGCCGGATGCCCTGGTGATCATGGGGTACTCGCATCCCATGGCGTACGCGGTGCCCTTCTTCCGCGGCGATGCGCGCTTCGTCTCTCCGGCGAACAACCTGGTCGACCTGGGAGACCGCAACCGTCTCGCGCGCCGGGCGCAGGAGCTGATCCGCGGCCACGAAGGGCCGCTCTACCTGCTCCAGCACAAGCTCGTGAACGACCACGACCGGAAGACGTTGCGCTACTTCGGGCTCGCCTCCGATGAGGCGGCGTGCGTCCCCGTACCCTCGTCCTGGGACAACGACGCCATGCGGATCTGCCCGCTGGCCCGGGAGCGGTGAGCCACGGGCGCTTTACCCTCCGTCAGCGCGCCTGCAGCAGCGCCGCCGCCAGCTCGGCGAAGCCGCGCGAGCCGCGCGAGGGCGTGACCCACGCCGGCAGGCTCGTCATGAGCTCCTCCATGTCGCGTACGTTGGCCACGCCGACCGCGTTGGGGAAGAACCCGAACATCGGCTGGTCGTTGGGCGAATCGCCGGCGAACACGAATGCATCCTTCGCCGCATCGAGGTCGATCGCGAACTCCTCGCGCATCATGAGCCGCGAGGTGGAGAGCTTGTCGTAGCCGCCGAACCAGCCGTTCACGTGGATCGAGCTCGCCTTGGCGGTAAGGCCCTCGGCCTGCATGATCGATACGATGCGCTGCACGTCCGCGAGCGGCAGCGCCGCCACGTCCTCGCGGAAGTCGATCGCGAGGTCGGCCTCGCGATAGGCCTGGTCGGAAGCGATCGCGCATCCCGGCACTTCGCGCAGCACCCGCTCGGCGATCGAGCCCAGCCGCGCACGCTGCAGCGCCCGCTCCTCCTCGCCCACGACGTAACGCTTCACCAGCCGCCCCGCCTGGCGATCGTGGCGGAACCAGAAGGCGCCGTTCTCGCCCACGACGGCGTCGACGGGCCACATGCGCGCGATGTGGTCGCACCAGCCTGCCGGACGTCCCGTGACCGGCACCACCAGCAGGCCCGCCTCGCGCAACCGCTCGAGCGCGCCGTAGGCGATCGCCGGAAGGCGCCCCTCGTCGGTGAGCGTGTCGTCGATGTCGGTGAGGACGCCGCGGATGGCGCGGCGGGCGGAGAGGGTGAATTCGGCCAGGGGCTTCATGGAGGGCGGGCCCCGGGCGGCGAGTTGCCGCGTCCCAGGGGCGACGATGTCAGGCGGCGGTCGCGAACCAATCCCTGAAAGCGTCGCGCTCGGCCGCCGTCATGTGCAGCCCGCACTTCGTGCGGCGCCAGAGCACGTCGTCGGCCTCCTGCGCCCACTCGTGCTCGCGCAGGTACGCGACCTCGCGCTCGGTGAGGCCGCCGCCGAAGTAACGCCCTAGGTCGTCGAGGTGCTTGGCGAGGCCCAGGATGATCGGCGCGCGCGACCCGTGGCGGCGCACGATGCCGTCGACGAGGTCGCGGCCCATCTCGCCGTGGCGCTCGTTCATCTCGTCGCGGAAGCGGTTGAAGTGCCCGAGGTCGCCCCCGGGCAGCATCTCGGAACCGGTCCATGGTCCCTCGAGCCCCGGGAAGAAGGGCGCCATCCGGTCCATCGCTTCCTCGGCGAGGCAGCGGTAGGTCGTGAGCTTGCCGCCGAAGACGGTGAGCAGCGGCGCCTTGCCCTTGTCGTGGTCGACCTTGAAGACGTAGTCGCGCGTGACCGCCGAGGGATTGGCCGAGCCGTCGTCGTAGAGCGGGCGCACGCCGGCGTAGCTCCAGACGATGTCCGAACGCGAGATGGGCTTCGCGAGGTAGCGGTTCACGGCCGCGACCAGGTAGTCGGTCTCCTCCGCGCTGATGTCGCGCGCGCCCTCGATGTCCGGCACCGCCACGTCGGTCGTGCCGATGAGGCTGAACTTCTCCTGGTACGGGATCACGAACACGACCCGCTTGTCGTGGTTCTGCAGGATCCAGGCGTGGCCCTGCGAATGCACCTTGGGCACCACGATGTGGCTGCCCTTCACGAGCCGCACGCGGCCCTTGATGGCGTCGCCTTCGATGCGCTCGAGCGCGTCCATGACCCAGGGACCGGCCGCGTTCACGAGCGCCTTCGCGCGAATCGGGCGCGCCTCGCCCCGGGCGTCGGTCACTCGCGCTTCCCAGACGCCATCGACCCGGCGCGCGCGCTCGAAACGCGTGCGGACGTGGATCGCGGCGCCCTTGTCGCGGGCCGACATCGCGGTGAGGACGGTGAGGCGGGCGTCGTCCACGCGGCAATCCGAGTAGACGAACGCGTTGCGGATGTCGGCCTTGAATCCGGCGCCGTATTCGAGGTGGGGGAATGCCACCGACTTGGAGCCCGGCAGCGTGATGCGCCCGCCCAGGTTGTCGTAGAGGAAGAGCCCGGCGCGGATCATCCACACCGGGCGCATGCTGGCGTCGTGGGGCAGCACGAAAAGGAGCGGCCGGATGATGTGCGGGGCGAGGCGCAGCAGCACCTCGCGCTCCCGCAGCGCCTCGCGCACCAGGCGGAACTCGTAGTGCTCGAGATAGCGCAGCCCGCCGTGGATGAGCTTCGAGCTCCAGCCGCTGGTGGCGCTGGCGAGGTCGCCCCGCTCCACGAGCGCGACCTTGAGGCCGCGGCCGGCGGCGTCGCGCGCGATCCCCACGCCGTTGATGCCGCCGCCGATGACCAGGAGGTCCAGGGTGCCCGCGCTCATGCCCGGAAAGCCCCGAAGCGCTCGCACCAGAGCACGCCGATGATGGTCTTGGCGTCCGTGATGATGCCGTCACGGACCCATTCGACCGCCTCCGCGACCGTGGCCTCGAAGACCTCGAGGTGCTCGCCCACGTCGAGCCTGGCGCCCACGTGCTTCAGGCCCCGGGCGGCGTACAGGTGGATCACCTCGTCGGAATAGCCGATGCAGGGATCGAGCGTGGCGACCTTGGTCCACTCCGCGGCCTCGTAGCCGCACTCCTCGATCAGCTCGCGCCGGGCGGTCTCGAGCGGCGGCTCGCCGGCCTCCAGCTTGCCGGCGGGCAGCTCGATGAAGTGGCGGCCCTTGGGATAGCGGAACTGGCGCTCGAGCAGGATCGTGCGCTCGTCCGCGAAGGCGAGGACCATTACCGCCCCCGGATGCAGCGCGTACTCGCGCCAGGCGATGCCGCCGTCGGGCAGCCGCACCTCGTCGCGCTTCACCTTGAGCAGCCCGCCGTCGTAGGCGAGCCGCGAGGACACCGTCGTCTCGGTGAAATCGCCGTGGACTTCGGGGGGCTTGGCCACCTCTACATCGACGCGGTGATGGCCCGCCGGCACAGGTCGAGCAACGGCCCGGGGACGATTCCCAGCACCAGGGTCGCGATGGCGGTGGCCGAGAGGAGCCACCGCGCGTCGGCGCGCGGCTCGAGGCTCAATTCGCCGCGGGGCTCATCCATGTACATGAGCTTCACCACGCGCAGGTAGTAGAACGCGCCGACGACGGACAGCACCACGGCGAAGACGACGAGCGCAGGGAAGCCCGCTTCCCAGGCCGCCTGCAGGACCGCGAGCTTGCCGAAGAACCCGGCCGTGGGCGGCAGGCCGATCAGCGAGAACATCAGCACCAGCATCACGAAGGCGTACCAGCGCGACTTCCGGTTCAGGCCCCGGAAGTCGTCGAGCTCCTCGGACTCGAAGCCGGCGCGGGAAAGCAGCAGGATCATGCCGAAGGAGCCCAGCGTCATGATGGCGTACACCACCACGTAGAACATCGCCGAGCTGTAGCCGTTGTCGTTGCCCGCGAGGATTCCCGTGATCATGAAGCCCATGTGCGAGATCGTCGAGTACGCGAGCATGCGCTTCAGGTTCGTCTGCGCGATGGCGACGACGTTGCCCAGGCCGATCGAGAGCACCGCCAGCAAGAGCAGCATCTGCTGCCAGTCCACGGTGAGGCCCTGCAGCCCGTTGGCGAGGAGCCGCATCACGAAGGCGAAGGCCGCGATCTTCGGCGCCGCCCCCACGTAGAGCGTGACCGGGGTCGCGGCTCCGTGGTAGACGTCCGGAATCCACATGTGGAAGGGCGCGGCGCCCAGCTTGAAGGCGATGCCCGCCACGACGAACACCAGGCCGAAGAGGGCGAGCACCTGGTGGGCCTGGTTGTGCTCGATGGAGAAGGCCACGCGCGTGAGCTCGAGCGAGCCCGTGGCCCCGTAGATCATCGACATGCCGTAGAGCAGCAGTCCCGAGGAGAGCGCGCCCAGCACGAAGTACTTCATTCCCGCCTCGGTCGCGCGCGCCGAGTCGCGCTGCAGGGCGACCATCGCGTACTGCGACAGGGCCATGAGCTCGAGGCCGAGGTAGAGCGTGAGGAAGTGGTGCGCCGAGATCATCACCATCATCCCGAGCGTGCCGAACACCGCGAGGCAGAGGAACTCGCCGGTGAGCAGGCCGCGCAGCTGCAGGTAGGAGCGGCTCATGACCAGGGTCGCAGCCACCGTGAGCAGCGTGGCCACCTTGAGGACCTGCGACATGAGGTCGGCCACGAACATGCCCTGGAAGGTCACGAGCGTGGGACGCCCGGCGGAATAGGCCGTGAGCGCGGCGCTGCCGATGAGCGACAGGATCGTGAGCCAATAGGTGACGTGGCGGTCCTCTTCGCGCAGGAACGCGTCCACGACGAGGAGCGCCAGCACGCACAGCGCCAGCGCGATCTCGGGGATCGCGGGGGAGAGCGTGGCGAGCGAGAAGGTGGCGGTGTTCATAGCTTGCTCACCGACACGTGCCGCAGGAGCTCCGTGAGCGTGGGGTTCATGAGGTCGCCCAGCGGCTTGGGATGGATCCCCATCCAGAGCACCGCCACGGCGAGCAGGACCAGGAAGACGAGCTCGCGGCGGTTCACGTCCCGCAAAGCCGCGACGTTCGGGTTGGCCACGGCCCCGTACACCACGCGCTTGATCATCCAGAGCGTGTAGGCGGCGCCGGTGATGAGCGTGGTGGCGGCCAGGAACGCGAACCAGAAGTTCACCTTGATCGTTCCCAGGATGACCATGAACTCGCCCACGAACCCGCTCGTGCCCGGCAGCCCCGAGTTGGCCATCGCGAAGAGGACGAAGAACGCGGCGAACACCGGCATCGTGTTGGCCACGCCGCCGTAAGCCGCGATCTCGCGCGAGTGCAGGCGGTCGTAGAGCACGCCCACGCAGAGGAACAGGGCCGCCGAGATGAAGCCGTGCGAGATCATCTGCATCATCCCGCCCTGAAGCCCGTTCTCGTTGAAGATGAAGAAGCCGAGGGTCACGAATCCCATGTGCGAGATCGACGAGTAGGCGATCAGCTTCTTCATGTCCTGTTGCACGAGCGCCACCAGCCCGATGTAGACGATGGCGATGAGCGAGAGCGCGATCATCAGCCCGTCGAGGGCCGAGGAGGCGTCGGGCGCGATCGGCAGGTTGAAGCGCAGGAACCCGTAGCCCCCGATCTTGAGCGTGATCGCCGCGAGGATCACCGAGCCGCCGGTGGGCGCTTCCACGTGCGCGTCCGGCAGCCACGTGTGCACCGGCCACATCGGCACCTTCACGGCGAAGGACATGAGCATCGCCAGGAAGACCAGCACCTGGGCGGTGAAGCCGAGCGGCAGGCGGTGGTAGTCGAGGATCTCGAAGCTGCCGTTGCTCTGCACGTACAGGTAGATGAAGGCCGCCAGCATGAGCAGCGACCCCAGCAGCGTGTAGAGGAAGAACTTGACCGCCGCGTACACCCGGTTGGGCCCGCCCCAGACCCCGATGATGAGGAACATCGGGATCAGCATCGCCTCGAAGAAGACGTAGAAGAGGATCGCGTCCAGCGCCGCGAACACACCGTTGATGAGCCCCGACTGGATGAGGAAGGCGCCCAGGTACTGGCCTACCCTGTCGGTGATCGCTTCCCAGTGCGCCACCACCACCAGGACCGTCATGAGGCTGTTCAGCAGCAGCAGCGGCATCGAGATGCCGTCCACCCCCAGGTGGTAGTTCACGTTGAAGCGCGGGATCCAGGAGGCGGATTCCACGAACTGCATCCCGGCCACGGCCTGGAATCCGGTCCAGAGCGGGATGCAGACGGCGAGCCCGGCGATGGAGCCGGCGAGCGCGATCCAGCGGGCCGGCGCGGGTCTTGCGTCGTCGGCCATCGCGAGCACCGCCACGCCGAAGGCGATCGGCACCCAGATGGAAAGCGAAAGGTACGGAAGCATCGTTGTTGTTATCGGTCCGCTAGAGCTTGCGCAGGTAGAGCCAGAAGAAGGTGAGCATCGCGAACACGCCGAAGATCATCGTGAACGCGTAGTGGTAGATGAAGCCGGTCTGCACCTTGCGGGCGACCCCGGCGAACCAGCCGACCAGCCTCGCGGTGCCGTTCACCATGATGCCGTCGATCACCGTCTTGTCGCCCCACACCCAGAGGCCGGTGCCGATCCTGCGCGCGCCCCCGGCGAAGAACCAGTCGTTGAAGTCGTCGAAGCCGTACTTGCGCTCGAGGATCACCGGGATCACGCCGAGGCTCGACTTGATCCTGCCGGGCAGGTCGGGGCGCACGATGTAGAGGAACCAGGCGAGCGCCAGGCCGCCCAGCGCGAGGTAGAAGGGCAAGGTCGTGAAAGCGTGCGCGATCATGGCCCAGGGGCCGTGCCACTCGGCCTTGAGCGCCTCCATGGTCCGCGTCCAGGCGATCGACCCGGCGAACCAGTCGCCGTAGAGCATCGGGCCCGCCGTCATCGCGCCGATGAAGATCGAGGGGATCGCGAGCAGGATGAGCGGCACCGTGACCACCCAGGGCGACTCGTTTGGCGGCCCGTGGTGCTCTTCGTGGCGGGGCTCCTCGGGCGCGTGCGACTTTTCCTCGGCCTTCCCATGGTCGTCATGGTGCGCATGGCCCGCGGTATCGAACCGCTCCTTGCCATGGAACGCATAGAACACGAGCCGGAAGGAATAGACGGCGGAGACGAACACGCCGGCCATCGCGAGGATCCACGCGAAGGTGGCGCCGGGCGTCTTCGACAGGTGCACCGCCTCGACGATGGTCTCCTTGGAGAAGAATCCCGAGAAAGGCGGCAGCCCCGCGTTGGCGATCGCCCCGATCAGCACCGTGAGGTAGGTGATCGGCATGTACTTGCGCAACCCCCCCATCTTGCGCATGTCCTGCTCGTGGTGCAGCGCGATGATGACCGAGCCGGCACCCAGGAAGAGGACCGCCTTGAAGAAGGCGTGCGTCATCAGGTGGAAGATTCCCACCGAGTAGGCGCCTGCGCCGAGGGCCACCGTCATGTAGCCCAGCTGCGAGAGCGTGGAATACGCCACCACGCGCTTGATGTCGAACTGCACCAGGGCGATCAGCGCCATGAAGAACATGGTGATGGCGCCGATCACGAGCACCACCGACTGCGCGGCAGGCGAAAGCTCGAAGAGCGGCGACATGCGCGCCACCATGAAGATGCCCGCCGTCACCATCGTGGCGGCGTGGATCAGCGCGGAGATCGGCGTGGGGCCTTCCATCGAGTCCGGCAGCCACACGTGCAGCGGGAACTGCGCGCTCTTGCCCATGGCGCCCACGAAGAGGCAGATGCACACCAGCGACATGAGCGACCAGCCCTGCCCGGGAATCACCTCGACCACGGCGTTCGCATAGCGGGGGGCCTCGGCGAAGACCGGGGCGTAGTCGAGCGTGCCGAAGAGCGCGAAGACCAGCCCCACGCCCAGCAGGAAGCCGAAGTCGCCGACCCGGTTCACCAGGAAGGCCTTGAGGTTCGCGTAGATCGCCGTGGGGCGCGTGAACCAGAAACCGATCAGCAGGTAGGACACCAGGCCCACCGCCTCCCAGCCGAAGAAGAGCTGGAGGAAGTTGTTCGCCATCACCAGCATCATCATCGCGAAGGTGAAGAGCGAGATGTAGGCGAAGAAGCGCTGGTAGCCCGGGTCGTCGGCCATGTAGCCGATGGTGTAGACGTGCACCATCAGCGACACGAACGTGACGACGCACATCATGGTCACCGTGAGCCGGTCGACCAGGAAGCCCACCTGCAGCTTCCAGCCCTCGCCCGCGAGCCACGTGTACACCTCCGCGTCGAGGCGCGCGCCGTCCGAGACCTGCATCAGCGCGCCCAACGAGGCGGCGAACGAGATCGCGACCGAGGCGATGGCCACGCTGTGCGCGAATGTGCGCCCGAGCTTCCAGCCGAGGAACCCGGCGAGGATCGCGCCTACGAGTGGCGCGAAGGCGGCGATGCAGGAAAGCGTAAAGAGACTCATCGCTTTTCCTGGCTCCTGGCTCCCGGCTCCTCGCTCCTCATCCTTTCAGGCTCCCCAGGTCATCGACATTGATCGAGCGCAGGTTGCGGAACAGCGCCACCAGGATCGCCAGCCCGATCGCGGACTCGGCCGCCGCGACGGTCAGGATGAAGAACACGAACACCTGCCCCGCGAGGTCGTTCAGGTAGTGCGCGAAGGCGATGAAGTTCATGTTGACCGCCAGCAGCATCAGCTCGATGGCCATCAGCAGCACGATCAGGTTCTTGCGGTTCATGAAGATACCGACTACGCCGATGGCGAAGAGCAGCGATCCCAGCACGAGGTAGTGGTCGAGGGGGATCACGGCGCTCCTCCCGGCTTGGCGGTGGGTTCGCCCGGCGGGGCCGACGGCGCGGCGGGCGCCTCGGCGGACATCTTCACGATCTTCAGGCGCCCCGCCTTGGTCGCGGCGAGCTGCGTGGCGGCGTCCTGGTACTTGGTCTCCTTGCGGCTGCGCAGCGTGATGGCGATGGCGGCGACGATCGCCACCAGCAGCACGATGGCGGCCAGCTCGAAGGCATAGACGTAGTCGGTGTAGAGGACGTGGCCCAGGGCCTTCGTGTTGGAGAAGCCCGGGGGCGGCGAGCCCGGGGAGGCGGCGGGCCGCGTGCCGCGCAGCAGGAGCAGCACCATCTCCGCCGCCATGAGCACGCCCACGCCGGCGGCGAGCGGGAGGTTGCCCCAGAACCCCTCGCGCAGGCGGTCGAGGTTGATGTCCAGCATCATCACCACGAAGAGGAAGAGCACCATCACCGCGCCGACGTATACCAGCACCAGCGTGATGGCGAGGAACTCCGCGTACAGCAGCAGCCAGAGCGCCGCCGCGGTCACGAACGAAAGCACCAGGAAGAGCGCCGCGTGCACGGGGTTGCGCACCAGGATCACGGCGAGCGCCGAGGCGAGCAGGATCGCGCCGAAGAAGTAGAAGAGCAGGAGGGTGAAGGACATCGTTGTGGTTGTTGTGCGGGCGTCGCGTTCAGCGGTAGGCGGCGTCCTCGCCACGGGCTTCGGCGATCCGGTCCTCGTACTTGTCGCCGATCGCGAGCAGCATGGGCTTGGTGTACACGGTCTCGTTGCGCGACTCGAAGTGCCACTCGTGGATGTCGGTCTCGACGATCGAATCCACCGGGCAGCTTTCCTCGCAGAAGCCGCAATAGATGCATTTGACCAGGTCGATGTCGTAGCGCGTGGTGCGGCGCGTGCCGTCCTCGCGCTCCTCGCTCTCGATGGTGATCGCGAGCGCGGGACAGACGGCCTCGCACAGCTTGCAGGCGATGCAGCGCTCCTCGCCGTTGGGATAGCGGCGCA
>CAMPHL010000053.1 GCA_946885905.1 uncultured Pseudomonadota bacterium
ACACCGCCCCGCTGGCACTACTGCAGTCGCGCTACGGCACCTACGCCGTGACCGGGAACCACGAGTACTACTCGGGCGCGCCAGCCTGGATTTCGGAGTTCCGCCGCCTCGGCGTGCACGTGCTCCTCAACGAGCACGTGGTCATCGAGCACGGCGAGGCCCGGCTGGCCATCGCCGGGGTGACAGACTTCTCCGCGCATCACTTCGATCCCGCGCACCGCAGCGATGCCCACGGCGCACTTGCAGGAGCCCCCCCCGACGCGATGAAGCTCATGCTCGCCCACCAGCCCCGCAGCGCCGCCCAGGCCAGCGATGCAGGAGCGGACCTGCAGCTCTCGGGCCACACGCACGGCGGCCAGTTCTGGCCGTGGACTCTCTTCGTGCGGCTGCAGCAGCCGTTCACGTCAGGGCTGCATCGCCTGGGCACGATGTGGATCTACATCAGCCGGGGCACCGGGTACTGGGGACCGCCGATGCGCTTCGGCATCCCCTCCGAAATCACGCGGATCCGGCTCGTGCGCGCCTAGGCTGAATCAGCCGCTCAGGCCACCGCGAGGCTGCGGACGAGCACGACGGCGATGAACAGCAGCGCCACGCCGCACACCCGAACTTCCCTCGGCCCGAAGGCCTTGCGGCGGAACCTGCCGGGCGCGGGCTGGTCGTCCTGGACCGGCCGAAATCGCGTGCGGACGGCCAGGATCGCTTCGGGACGCACCAATGCGAGGGCGCCAAGGGCGAAGAAAGCGACCGCGAAGAACCAATAGAGCAGGCTCACGCTTGCGGTGCCGGCGCCCCCTCGCGCAGGTGGCATGCGGCGAAGTGGCCCGGCGCCACTTCCTTCATGGGCGGGACCTCGGTCCTGCAGCGCGCCTCCGCGTACGGGCAGCGCGTGTGGAAGCGGCAGCCCGCAGGCGGGTTGAGCGGGCTGGGCACGTCGCCCGAAAGGATGATCCGCTTGCGGGCCATCTTCGGGTCGGGCACCGGGACGGCCGAAAGCAGCGCCACGGTGTAGGGATGCTGCGGGCGCGCGAAGAGCGATGCGGTCTCGGCGAGCTCGACGATGCGGCCCAGGTACATCACCGCGACCCGGTGGCTGATGTGCTCCACCACCGCCAGGTCGTGCGCGACGAACAGGTAAGACAGCCGGAACTCGTCCTGCAGGTTGATGAGCAGGTTGATCACCTGCGCCTGCACCGAGACGTCGAGCGCCGAGACGGGCTCGTCGCATACGATGAGCCGCGGCCTGGGCGCGAGCGCGCGCGCGATTCCCAGGCGTTGCCGCTGGCCGCCCGAGAACTCGTACGGGTACTTCACCATCTGGTCGGCGCGCAGGCCCACCTTGTCGAAGAGTGCGGCCACGCGCTCATGGATCTCGCCCCGGCCCGCGGTTTCGAAGTTGCGGATCGGCTCGGCCACGATGTCGGCCGCGCGCATGCGCGGATTGAGCGACGAGTACGGATCCTGGAAGACCGCCTGCAGTTCGCGCCGGAAGGGGCGCATCGCGGCGGGGGATAGCGACTCGATGCGCTGGCCGCGCCAGTCGATCTCGCCCGCGGTCGGATCGACCAGCTTCAGGATCGCCTTCGCGGTCGAGGACTTGCCTCAGCCGCTCTCGCCCACGAGCCCGAGTGTCTCGCCCTCGGCGATGTGGAAGCTCACCTCGTCGGCCGCATGGACGGCACCCGCCACGCGCCGGAAAAGGCCCTTGCGCACCGGGTAGTGCACGGTGAGCTTGCGCACATCGAGCAGCGGCTTGGCGATCACGCTCATGCGATCGCGCCCCGTCCTTCGCCGGGGTGAGCGCAGCTCATGGCGCCACCGGCGGGAGCTCGTCGGCGCGCCAACAGGCGACGGTGTGTCCATCGCCACGCAATTCGAGCGGCGGCGACTCCGCGCGGCAGCGCTCCACGGCATGGGCACAACGGCTCGCGAACGCGCAGCCGGCGATGGGTTCGCGCAGGGAGGGCACCATCCCGGGGATTTCCGCCAGCCGGGCGCGGGCCGTTTTCGCGGCCCCGAGCCTGGGCATCGAGTTGAGCAAACCCCGCGTATAGGGATGGCGCGGCCGCGCGAAGATGTCGTCCACGCGGGCTTCCTCGACCTTGCGCCCGGCGTACATGACCACGACGCGCTGGGCCATCTCGGCGACCACGCCCAGGTCGTGCGTGATCAGCATGATGGCGGCGCCGGTCTTTTCCTTGAGCGCGCGCATGAGGTCCAGGATCTGCGCCTGGATGGTGACGTCGAGCGCCGTGGTGGGCTCGTCGGCGATGAGCAGCTTCGGGTCGCAGGCGAGCGCCATCGCGATCATCACGCGCTGGCGCATGCCGCCGGAGAGCTGGTGCGGGTACTCCGAGGCGCGCCGCGCGGGCTCGGGGATGTTCACGAGGTGCAGCATCTCCACCGCGCGCGCGTTCGCCGCGGAACGGGACATGCCCTTGTGCAGCACGAGCGCCTCGGCGACCTGGCGGCCGACCGTGAGCACGGGATTGAGCGACGTCATCGGCTCCTGGAAGACCATCGAGATCTCGTTGCCGCGCACCTTGCGCATGGCGCGCTCCGAAAGGCCCAGCAGGTCGCGTCCGTTGAAGCGGATGGCGCCCGCCACGGTGCGTCCCGGCGGCGAGGCGATGAGCCGCAGGATCGAGAGCGAGGTCACGCTCTTGCCGCAACCCGATTCGCCCACCAGCGCCAGGGTCTCGCCGGGCTGGATCGAGAACGAGACGCCATCGACCGCGCGCACCACGCCGTCGCGGGTGAAGAAGTGCGTCTTGAGGCCGTCGACCTCGAGCAGCGGCGCCATCTACATGCGCCTCGCCAGCCGCGGGTCGAGCGCGTCGCGCAGGCCGTCGCCCAGCAGGTTCACCGCCAGCACCGTGAGCGAGAGGCAGATCCCGGGGAAGAGGATCAGGTAGCTCGCGAGCTGGAACATGCTGCGCCCCTCGGCCATGATGTTGCCCCAGCTCGGGATGTTGGGCGGCGTGCCCGCGCCGATGAACGAGAGGATGGCCTCGGTGATCATCGCGGAGGCGCACACATAGGTGGCCTGCACCAGCAGGGGCGCCACGATGTTGGGCAGGATGTGGCGCCAGAGGATGCGCGGAAGCCGCGTGCCGGCCGCCACCGCCGCGACCACGTAGGGCTCGTCGCGAAGCGTGAGCACGAGCCCGCGCACCAGGCGCACCACGCGCGGCGTCTCCGCCAGCGTGATCGCCAGGATCACGTTCTCCATGCTCGCCTTGGTGAGCGCCATCAGCGCGATCGCGAGCAGCACCGGCGGGATCGACATGAGCCCGTCCATCACGCGCATCACGACCGCGTCGAGCCAGCGCAGGAAGCCGGTCACGAGCCCGATGGCAAGCCCGACGACGGTGCTGAGCAGCGCCACCGCTATCCCGATCGCGAGCGAGACGCGCGCGCCGTAGACCACGCGGCTGTAGACGTCGCGTCCCATCATGTCGGAGCCGAACCAGAATTCCGCCGAGGGCGACTTGAGGCGCTTGACCGGCGCCACCGCCTGCGGGTCGACGGTGCCCAGCCAGGGTGCGAGCAGCGCAATCGCGATCATCGCCAACAGCACCACGGCGCCCGCGATGGCCGTCGGATGGCGCCGCAGGGCCTCGCGGAAGTTGCGCCAGGTGGGCGAGACCGGTTTCGGCTGGGCGATCGCGAGGGTGGCCATCGGCAGCGGGCGCGCCTCAGTAACGGATGCGCGGATCGAAGAGCATGTAGCTCAGGTCCACCGCCAGGTTGATCAGCACGTAGGCCGCCGAGAAGATCAGCACCACGCCCTGGATGATCGGGTAGTCGCGGCGAAGGATCGCATCGACGGTGAGGCGCCCGATGCCCGGCAGCGCGAACACCGTTTCGGTCACGATCGCCCCGCCGATCAACAGCGCCACCCCGATGCCGACCACGGTCGCGATCGGGACCGCGGCGTTCTTGAGCGCATGGCCCACGAGCACCGCCCCGGTCCCGAGTCCCTTGGCCTGCGCGGTGCGCACGTAATCCTGCGCGAGCACGTCGAGCATGGCCGCCCGCGTCATGCGCGCGATGAGCGCGATGTAGACGGTGCCCAGGGCGATGCTGGGAAGCACGAGGTGCCGCGCCCACTCCCAGAGCCCGTCCTTGATCGGCCGGTACCCCTGCACCGGCAGCCACTGGAGCTCGATCGAGAACAGCAGGATGAGCGCGTAGGCCAGCACGAACACCGGGATCGAGAACCCGCCCACCGAGAAGGCCATCACCAGGCGGTCGATCCAGGTCCCCGCGCGTGCGGCCGCGACCACGCCCAGGGGCACCGCGACCAGGACCGAGATCACGAGCGTGCACAGGGTGAGCGAAAGCGTGGGCTCGATGCGCTGGCCGATAAGGTGCGTGACGGGCAGGTTGGTGAAGATCGAGATGCCCAGGTCGCCGTGCAGCAGGCGCCAGATCCATTGGCCGAAGCGCTCGAGGAACGGGTCGTCCAGGCCCAGCTTCTCGCGGATCTTGGCGATGTCCTCGCTCGTGGCCGCGTCGCCGGCGAGGATGGCGGCGGGGTCGCCCGGGGTGAGGTAGAGCAGCAGGAAGACGACGAACGCGACCACCGCCATGACGACGATGGTCGCGAAGAGCCGTCGGACTACATACGCGAACACTACGCTAACTTGTCTTTCCGGTTACTTTTTTTCCACGTTCCAGAGCAGGTTGATGGGCGCGATGATCAGGCCCGAGATGTTCGACCGGTACGCCGTGGGCAGGATGAACTGCCCGGTCGGGATGATCGGCACGAACTCGAAGGCGCGCTTCTGCACCGCATCGGCGGCGGCCTTCGACTCCTGCGGGCTCTTCGCCTTGAACCAGGCCTCGCGCAGCTGCTCCATCTTCGGATCGCTGGGCCAGCCGAACCAGGCCTTCTCGCCCGTGCCGCGGATGGGGAAGTTCACCGCGGGGTTCACCATGTCCGGGCCCACGAGCCAGGTGTGGAAGATGTTCCACCCGCCCTTCTCCGGCACCTCCTTCACGGCGCGGCGCGTGATGAGCGTGCCCCAGTCGCCCGCCTGGATCTCGGCGTTCATGCCGATCTTCTTCAGGTTCTCGAGCGTGAGCAGCGACTGCGAGTGCACGATCGGCTGGTCGGTCGCGTCGATGATCACCACCTTCTCGCCCTTGTACCCGCCCTCCTTCAGCAGCTGCTTGGCGCGCTCGAAGTTGCGCTTGCCCTTCAGCGGCTCGGCGGCGATCTCGGAGGACAGCGGCGTGCCGCAGGTGAAGTACGAGTAGCAGGGCTTGCCGTTCTTGGGATCGCCCGCGATGCCGATCACGTAATCCTTCTGGTCGACCGCGTAGAGCACGGCCTGCCGGATCTTCTCGTTGTTGAACGGCGGGTGCAGGAAGTTGAACCGGATCATGCCCATCGAGCCCAGCGGGTCGATGTTCTTCACCGTGATGTCCTTGTTCTTCGACAGCAGCGGGATGAGGTCCGGCGGCATCTGCTCCCAGATGTCGGCCTCGCCCGCGTTCATCGCCGCGGCGGCGGTGGCCGAATCGGGGATGTAGATCCACTCGACGCGGTCGACCTTCACGACCTTGCCGCCCGAGGCCCACGACGGCGCTTCCTTGCGCGGCACGTAGTCCGTGTTCTTCACGTACACGACCTTGTTGCCCGGGACCCACTCGGCCTTCACCATCTTGAAGGGGCCGGAGCCCGTGGGATCGTCGATGTTCTTGAACGCGTCGGTCCTGGCGATGCGCTCCGGCATGATGAACGGCACGTTCGAGGAGGGCTTCGCGAGCGCGTCCAGCGTGAGCGGGAACGGAGTCTTGAGCTTGAGCGTGAAGGTCTTGTCGTTCACCGCCTTCCACGAGTCGGTGGCCTCGGCGAGCTTCTGGCCGAGCGCGTCGCGCTTGGCCCAGCGCTCGATGGAAGCGATGCAGTCCGAGGACTTGACCGGGGCGCCGTCGTGGAACTTGAGCCCGTCGCGCAGCGTGAACGTGTAGGTGAGGCCGTCCTTCGAGACCTCCCACTTGTCCACCATCTGCGGCTTCACCTCGAACTTCTCGTTGATGGCGAAGAGGGTGTCGTACACCATGTAGCCGTGGTTGCGGGTGATGTACGCCGTGGTGGCGATGGGGTCGAGGATCCGCAGGTCGGCCTGCGGGATGAATTTGAGCGTCTTCTGCGCGAACGCACCGGTCCAGGGCCCGGCGGCGACGGCGATCAGTGCAGCGGCGGCAAACCAGCGCGGAGTGCGTCTCATGAAGGGGCCCCTTCTCGTGGTGGGTTTTGGTGCGGCGGCGGAAATTCGATCCTATCACTCATCTAGGCGGGCACCACCGCTCCGTCCGAGCGCGGATCGAACCCGCCCTCCAGCTCCCCGGCCGCCGTGCGCGACAGCGCCCCGGCATGGCCCACGACCTCGTCGTAGTCGCCCACGGGTTCCACCTCGTGGCCGCGGCGCGCGAGCTCGGCCACCAGGGCGGAGTCGAAGCGGCTCTCCAGCTTGAGCGTCTCCGACATGCTGCCCCAGGTGCGTCCCAGCAGCCAGCGCGGCGCCGCGATCGCCTCCTGCAGCGCCATGCCGTGGACCACGTGGCGGGTGAACACGGCGGCCTGGGTCTGCGGCTGCCCGTCGCCGCCCATCGTCCCGTAGACCATGGTGCGGCCGTCGGAGCGCAGGGCGAGCGCAGGGTTGAGGGTGTGGAAGGGTTTTCGCCCCGGCACCAGGGCGTTGCGCGCGGACGGATCGAGCGAAAAGCTGCAGCCGCGGTTCTGCCAGTTGATGCCGGTGGCGGGCAGGACGATGCCGCTGCCGAACTCGTGGTAGATGCTCTGGATGAAGCTCACGGCACGGCCCTGGGCATCGATCGTGCCCATCCACACCGTGTCGCCGGCCGCGGTTCGCGCACCCCACGGCTTCGCGCGCCCCGGGTCGACGGCCGCGGCCAGCGCGGCGAGCGCGCGGTCCTCGAGAAGGGATTGCGGATCGACGCTCATGTAGCGCGGATCGGTCACGTGCCGGTCGCGCACGCCGAAGGCTTGCTTGGTGGCCTCGACGATGCCGTGGACGTAATCGGCGCTCTCGGGCGCGGGCAGGGGCATGCGGTCGAGCAGGCCCAGGATCATGAGCGAGACCACGCCCTGCGTTGGCGGGGTCATGTTGTAGAGCATCCCGCGGCTGTGCTTCAAGGCGAGCGGATGGCGCCATTCGGCGGCGTAGGCCGCGAGGTCCTCGCGCGCCAGCGGCGCGCCGGCCGCCTCCAGCTCGAGCGCGATGGTGGTTGCGAGATCCCCGCGATAGAAATCGTCGAGGCCCGCCTCCGCCAGCCGGCGCAGGGTCGCTCCCATCGGCTTCTGGACGAACGTGTCGCCCTCGCGCGGCACCTTTCCGTTCGGCAGGAACCGCCCCGCGAAGCCCGGCTGGCCGGAGAGCTCGGCGAGCTTGGCGGCCGTGCTCGCTTCCTGGCTTCGCGTGACTCGGATGCCCGACTCGGCGTAACCGATCGCGTCGGCCAGCAGGCGACCGGGCGGCAGGCGCCCGCCCCAGGCGGCGCGGCTCAACTCGAGCGCGAGCTTCCAGCCGCCGACCGTGCCCGCGCAGGTGTTCGCGGCGAGCGGACCACGGACGGGAATCGCGGAAACACCCCGCTCGCCGTAGTACGCCACGTCCACCCCGCGGCCGGCGGGGCCGCAGGCGTCGATCGCCCGCGGCGGCTGGCCCGGCTCGTGGACGAGCCAGAAGGAATCCCCGCCGATGCCGTTCATGTGCGGGTACACGACGGCGATCGTGGCCGCCGCCGCGACCATCGCCTCGATCGCGTCGCCGCCCTCGCGCAGCACCGCCGCAGCCGATCCGGCGGCCGCCGCGTGCGGGGCGACCGCGATGCCCCTTGCCTTCACCATCCGATCGTCTTGGGCAGCCAGGTCGCGATCTGGGGGAAGAAATACATGACCACGACCGCGATGACCTGCATGAGCACGAAGGGAATCACCCCCACGTAGATGTCCCGGGTCTTGACTCCGGGCGGGGCGACGCCCCTCAGGAAGAAGAGCGCCCAGCCGAAGGGCGGCGTGAGGAACGAGGTCTGCAGGTTCACGCAGATGAGCATCGCGAGCCAGACGAGGTCCACGTTCTGCGAGACGAAGACGGGCAGGAAGAGCGGCACCGCGATGTAGCTGATCTCGACCCACTCGATGAAGAAGCCGAGCACGAAGATGAGCAGCATGAGGAACCAGATGTCGGCCGCGAGCCCGCCGGGCAGGAATTCGAACAGGGCCGACACGAGCCCCTCGCCGTGCAGGCCCCGGAACGCCAGCGAGAACACCTGCGCGCAGATGAGGATGAACATCACCATCGCGGTGATGCGCGCCGTCGCCTCGCAGGTCTCGCGCAGCACCTTCCACGACATGCGGCCCGCGAATCCCGTCACCAGGATCGCGCCCAGCGCGCCCATCGAGGCGGCCTCGGTCGGCGCGGCGATGCCGCCGATGATCGAACCGAGCACCGAGAGCACGAGCGCCACCGGCGGCACCACCACCTTGAAGAAGCGGATCCAGAGCTCGCGCCTCGAGACCGCGTCACGCTCCTCGCGCGGGATGGGCGGCACCCAATGCGGCTTCACGATGCCGAGGACCACGATGTAGGTGCAATAGAGCGCCGCGAGCAGCAGCCCCGGCATCACGGCCGCGGCGAAGAGCGTGCCCACGGAAAGCTGCAGGATGTCCGAAAGGAGGATCAGGATGAGCGACGGCGGGATGATCTGGCCGAGCGTGCCCGAGGCGCAGATCGCGCCGCACGCCGTACCGGGGTTGTAGCCGCGCTTGAGCAGCGTGGGCAGCGTGAGCAGGCCCAGCGTGATCACGGTGGCCCCGACGATCCCGGTGGTGGCGCCCATGAGCACACCCACCCCGATGATCCCGAGCGCCATGCCGCCACGCAGGCCTCCCGCGAGGTGGCCCACCACGTCCAGCAGGTCGTCCGCGAGCCGCGACTTCTCCAGCATCACGCCCATGAAGACGAAGAGCGGGATGGCGAGCCACTGGTAGTTGGCCACCACGCCGTAGATGCGAGCGGGCAGCAGGTTGAAGAGCGTCGTGCCGAAGCCGAGGAAGCCGAACGTGAAGCCCACGGTGGCGAGCGTGAGCGCGACCGGGATGCCCGCGATCAGCAGCGCGAAGAACGCGACCAGCATGCCGATGCACAGCCACTCCATGCCGCTCATGCGCGCGCCTCCCGCGCCCGCAGGATGCCCTTCGCGATCTCCGCCACGCTCTGCAAGCCGAGGAGGACGAAGCCGGCCGGGATCATGGCCTTCAGCACCCAGCGGTGGGTGAGCCCGCCGGGATCGGCGGACTGCTCGTCGATCACGTACGCCTGCTGCACGTACTTGATCGAGAACCAGATGGCCAGCGCCGAGATCGCCAGGCACAGGACGGCGGCGGCCAGGTTCACCATCGCCTGCGTGCGCGGCGAGTAGCGCGCGAAAAGGACGTCGACGCGGACGTGCTCGCCTTGCTGGTACGCATAGGCGACCGAGAACATGATGAGCGGCACCAGCAGGTGCCACTCGAGCTCCTGCGACCAGACCGAGCCGTAGCTGAAGAGGTACCTCAGCACGACGTTGGTCGCCATGAGGAGCACGATGGCGAGGGCGAGCATGCGCGCGACGATCCGGCGAAGAAGCTTCTCTGTGTGCGCCTCG
>CAMPHL010000054.1 GCA_946885905.1 uncultured Pseudomonadota bacterium
GCTCCGCGCGGCTCCAGTCGGGCTCGGATCCTTCACCCGCGAATTCGGCCGTGCCCGCGACGCGCAAGCCCACGCTCATCGGCGCGCAGGCGAACGAGAGGTCGCGGTTGGTCACGGTCACGCGTGGCATCACGTTCGAGTCGTGCACGGTGATGTGGTATCCGCGCTCGGCTTCCAGCGGCACGTCGATCCCGAGCGCCGAAGCGAGCTTGCGCGAGCCCATGCCGGCGGCGATCACGAGGCGCTCGACGGGAACGGACTTGCCGTCCACGCCCATCGCCGAGACGTGCCCCGCGGCCGCCGCGAACTCGGCCACCTTCCCCCGCACGATCGTGCCGCCGCCCTTCTCCAGCTCCTTCGCGAGCAGCACCGTGAGCTCGTGCGGGTCCTTGACGCGGCCGTTGTCGGGCAGGAGCAGGCCGCTCTTGTAGATCGGGGCGAGCGTGGGCTCGGCCTCGCGCACGCCATCGGCGTCGATGGGAATCGCACGAACGCCCGCCGCCTCCCGCATGAACTGCGCCAGCTCCGAGCCTTTCGCGTAGTTCGCGCGCTCCGAAACGTAGAGCTGCCCGCAGCGATCGATGAGCGGCTCGGCCGGCGTGCCGCGCGTGAGCTCGGCGTACGCGTCGAACGTGCCTCGGTGCAGGTCGCGCATCGCACGCGAAGTCTTCAACGCGTTCTCGACCTTCGACTCCTTCACCGCGGCCAGGAACCACGGCAGGGCCCTGAGGAAATAGCCCGGCCGCACCTTGAGCGGGCCTTCCGGGTCGAAGAGCCACTTCGGCGCTTCCCTGAGGATGCCGGGGACGATATAGGGGACAACCGCGCCGGGGCTCACGTTGCCCGCGTTGCCGAAGGACGTGCCCTTCCCGATCTCGCCGGCCTCCACCAGCGTGACCGCGAAGCCCTCGCGCTGCAGGAACAGCGCCGAGCAGACGCCGACGATGCCGCCGCCGACGACGGTGACCGACGTGCCCATCACTCGACCTTGACGTTGCGCTCCTTCACGAGCCTGGCGAACTTGCGCATCTCGGCGCGCACGAACTGCGCGGTCTCCGCGGGGCTCTTCGTCCCGTCGGGCTCCAGGCCCAGGGCGATGAGCTTCTGGCGCAGCTCCTTCGACGCGAGCACTTCCTTCATCGCGGCGTTCAACTTCGCGACCACCTCGGGCGCAGTCCCCGCGGGAGCCTGGATCGATTCCCAGGTGGCGATTTCGAAGCCCGGGACCCCCGCCTCGGCGACCGTGGGGATGTCGGGCGCGGTCGCCACGCGCTTGCCGGTGGAGACGGCGAGCCCCTTCAACGTCCCCTCCTTCACCAGCGGCATCGCCGAGCCGATGCCGGGGAACATCATCGTGACGCGCTCGCCGAGGAGCTCGGTGATCGCGGGGCCGCTGCCCTTGAAGGGCACGTGGACGATCTCGGTTCCGGTCATGGCGCAGAACATCTCGCCGGCGAGGTGGGCGGCGCTGCCCTGGCCGAAAGACGCGTAGGTGAGCTTGCCGGGCTGCGACTTCGCCAGCGCCACGAGCTCGCCCACGTTCTTCACCGGCACGCCGTTGTTCGCGATGAGGATGAGCGGCACGACGGCGACGAGGCCGACCTGCGTGAAGTCCTTCTCGGGGTCGTAGGGCAGCTTGTACAGGCTCGGGTTGATCGCGAAGGAGGCCGAGACGAAGAGCAGGGTGTAGCCGTCGGCGGGTTGCTGTTGCACGTACTGGGTGGCGAGGATCGTGTTCGCGCCGGCCTTGTTCTCGACCACGACGGGCTGGCCCAGTTTCTCGGACAGGGCCGCGCCGGTGAGGCGCGCGGCGGCATCCGAGCCGCCGCCGGGCGGAAATCCCACGATCAGCTTGATCGGCTTGCTGGGGTACTGCGCGAAGGTGACCGGACTGGCCAGCGCCGCGAGGGCGGCGAGGGCGGACAACAAGAGGCGTGCGGCGAGGATGCGCGGCATGGTGGGCTCCGTCATGGGGTCGCCCAGTTTATCCTCGCGCCATGCGCATCGTCATTTTCGCCTTCCTCGTCCTGTTCGCGGGCCGCGCGATGGCCGGCGATCCTCCACGAACGGCGGCGCTGCCCGAATTCGGCCAGGCCAGCAAGGACTCGGTCTGGGTGACGACCCCCGAGCGGATGATCCGCCGGATGCTCCAGCTCGCGGACACGACGAAGGACGACGTCGTGATGGACCTGGGCGCGGGCGACGGACGCATCCCGATCTACGCCGCGAAGCACTTCGGCGCGCGCGGGATCGCGGTCGAGCTGGAGGAGAACCTCGTGCAGGTCGCGCGCGAGGCGGCACGCCGCGAAGGTGTCGCGGACCGCGTGCGCGTGATCCGGCAGGATCTTTTCGATGCCGACCTTTCGGCGGCCACCGTGTTCGCGCTCTTCATCAGCCCGGGCGCGATGGAGCAGTTGAGGCCCCGTTTTCTCGAGCTCTCACCCGGCACGCGCATCGCCTCGCACCAGTTCGACCTGGGCGACTGGGAGCCCGACGAGACGATCGAGGTCGAGGGCCGCAAGGGCTACCTCTGGGTCGTGCCCGCGAAAGTGGAGGGAACGTGGCGCGTGGCGATCCCCGGCAACGACCTGCGCCTACGTTTCGAAAGGCGCTACCAGAAACTCTCCGCGACCGGCGAGCGCGAGGGCAGGAGGGTGCACGTTCTCGGCGCGAAGCTGCGCGGGACCGTGATCCGCTTCACCGCCTTCGACCGGGACGGCAGCTCGCGCGAATACACCGGCCGCCTCGAAGCCGGGCGGCTTGCGGGCGAATCGCAGGTCGGCATCGGTGGGCGGCCGCTCGCCTGGAGCGCGAAGCGCGAGCCCTGAGCCGCCCCGGTCTCGTCCGGACCACCCGCGCAACTCACGCGGCGATTCACCCGTTTTTTGGTATCGTCGCCGCGGGAGGAGCAAACCCGTTGATCATCGATTGCCATGGCCACTACACCACGGCGCCGCGTGCGCTCGAAGGGTGGCGAACCAACCAGCTCGACGCGGTCGCCAGGGCGCTCGGCCGCCCGCAACCGCAAGCGCTTTCGATCTCGGATGACGAGCTGCGCGAGAGCCTCGAGAACAACCAGCTGCGCCTGCAGCGCGAGCGGGGCACGGACCTCACGATCTTCTCGCCGCGCGCCGTGGCGATGTCGCACCACCTGGGCGACGAGCGCGCGAGCCTGGATTGGGCGCGGGTGTGCAACGACCTCATCGGGCGCATCTGCCGGCTCTATCCGCGCAAATTCGCGCCCGTGTGCCAGCTTCCGCAGTCGCCGGGCGCCTCGCCCTCGGGCTGCATCGCGGAGCTGGAGCGCTGCGTGAAGGAGCACGGCTTCATCGGCTGCAACCTGAATCCGGACCCTTCCGGCGGCCACTGGAAGGATCCGCCGCTCACCGACCGCTGGTGGTATCCGTTCTACGAGAAGATGGTCGAGCTGGACGTGCCGGCCATGGTGCACGTGAGCGCGAGCTGCAATCCCAATTTCCATGCGACCGGCGCGCACTACATCAACGGCGACACGACCGCGTTCGTGCAGTTCCTGCTCTCGGACCTGTTCAAGGACTTCCCCACGCTGCGTTTCGTGATCCCGCATGGCGGCGGGGCCGCGCCCTACCACTGGGGCCGGTACCGCGGGATGGCGCTGGACCTGAAGCGCCCGCCCCTGGAGGAAGCGGTGTTGAAGAACGTGTTCTTCGACACCTGTGTCTACCACCAGCCCGGGATCGACCTGCTCCTGAAGGTCGTTCCCGTCGGCAACATCCTGTTCGCCTCCGAAATGGTGGGGGCGGTGCGCGGCATCGATCCCACCACCGGGTTCTACTTCGACGACACCCGGCGCTACATCGAGGCCGCCGCGGGACTCACGCCGGAAGACCGGCGGATGATCTTCGAAGGCAATGCGAAGCGCGTCTATCCACGCCTGAAAGCCCATCTCGAGGAGAGCTGACCATGCCCGCAGGTTTCCGGATCCTTCCCCGCGCACATTCGGCGCACGCGGGGCTTCTCGAGCGATTGGCGAAGCTTCCCGTCTCCAACGTCTCGGACAACCTGCTGCGGCATATCGGGGCGCGACTGCGGCCCGTGCATCGCACCGGCACGCTCGTGGGCACGGCATTCACCGTGAAGGTGCCCGCGGGCGACAACCTGATGGTGCACCGCGCGATCGACATGGCAGGCAGGGGCGACGTGATCGTCGTCGACGCCGGGGGCGCGCTCGACCACGCGACCATCGGCGAGCTCATGGCCTCGTGGGCCAGGAAGCGCGGCATCGCCGGCTTCGTGATCGACGGCGCCATCCGCGATTCCGATGCGCTCTCGCGCGGCGACTATCCGGTGTACGCGGCGGGCGTGACGCATCGCGGGCCGTACAAGGATGGGCCGGGCGAGATCAACGTGCCGGTGGCGATCGCGGGCCTCGTCGTGCGGCCCGGAGACCTCATCGCCGGCGACCACGACGGCGTCGTGGCGATCGCCCCCGCCGATGCGGAGCAGGTCATCGCCGCGGCCGAGGCGCAGTACCGCAAGGAGCAGGCCGCCATGGCCGCGATCGAGGCCGGGAACTGGGACCGCAAATGGGTCGAGGAGTCGCTGAAGGCCAAGGGCTGCGAGGGTTGAGGTAGGCCTACCGTGGCGCACGTTTTCGAGCCCGCCTCCAGCGCTCGCTCCAAGTGCCGCGGGTGCGGACGCGCCATCGCCAAGGGCGAGATCCGTTTCGGCGAAAGGCTCGCCAACCCGTTCGCCGAGGGCGAGATGACGCACTGGTTCCATCCGCTCTGCGCCGCATACAAGCGGCCCGAGGCGATGCACGAGGCGCTGCAAGCGGGCGGCGCCGTTCCCGATCGCGCTTCGCTCGAGGCGGCCGTGCTTTCCGCATCCGCATTCCACCGCTTGCCGCGCATCGACGGGGCCGAGCGCTCGCCCACCGGCCAGGCGAAATGCCGCCACTGCCGCGAGGTGATCGAGAAGGGCGCCTGGCGCATCCGGCTGGTGTTCCACGAGGAAGGCACCTTTTCGCCGGGTGGCTTCATCCACATGGGATGCCGGCGGGCGTACTTTGAAACCGGCGACATGGTCGAGCACGTACTGCACTTCAGCCACGCCTTGGCAGACGAGGAGCGCGCAGCGCTCAAGTCGGAGCTCCTGGGCGGCTGAAACGCCTGGAACCTTTCCGGCACGGGAGCGCAATAGGGTGATGAACACGGTCTCGCGCGTTCTAGCCGCAGCGGCCCTAGGGGTGGGGTCCTCTGTGGCCCAGCCTGCCGCCAGCATCGATTGGGTTGGCCTCTGGGAAGCGAGCCGCTCCTTCGGCCCGGAGGTCCTCGGCGAGATCGTGTTCACCGAAGGGTCCGGCAAATGGGTGGCGGAGGTCTCCGGCTTCCGGGTGGATGTGACGTCCTCGGGTGGCGCGTACACGTTCGAGCTTCCCGGCAACAGGGGCGCTTTCCGCGGCAAGTTCGTGGGCGAGGAGCTCCGCGGCTTCTGGATCCAGCCGCCCACGGTCGTCTCGGGACGGTCCTACGCGTCGCCCGTCACACTGCGCAAGTCGCTCGGGCATTGGCGCGGCGAAGTGCGGCCGCTCGATGCCGATTTCACCTTCTACCTGCCGGTCACGCGCGCGGCCGATGGAGGGCTGGCGGCTTACCTCCGCAATCCGCAACGCAACGTGGGTGTCTTCGACCGGGTCCAGCGCCTCGAGCCCGACGGCGAACGGGTTCGCCTGGTCGGCAAGCGCGGTGCGAGCGAGGAGATGGTCACCCTTTTCGAGGGCGGGTTGGCGAACGGCCGGTTCGCCGTGCCGTTCACGAATCGCGGCGGCCTGTACGAGTTCTCCAAGACCGACGATCCGCTGAGCGCGTTCCATCCCCGGGGACGAAACCCGCCGCGCTATCGATACACCCGGCCGATCGCACGCGACGACGGGTGGCCGGTCGCCACGCTGGAAGAGGTCGGCATCTCGCGTCCCGCGATCGAGGCCCTGGTCCAGCGCCTCGCCGACGCGCCGCAGAAGTCCCTGGGCGATGGACAGGTGCACTCGGTCCTGGTCGCCCGCCACGGCAAGCTCGTGCTGGAGGAGTATTTCCACGGGCATCACCGCGACATGGCGCACGACTTGCGCTCGGCCGCCAAGAGCATCGCATCCGCCCTCGTGGGCGCGGCGATGCAGGCGGGAATCAAGGTAAGCGAGAGCACGCCGGTCTACGAGACCATGCTGGAGCGCCTCCCGCAGGACATCGACCCGCGCAAGCGCGCGATGACGCTCGGCCACTTGCTCACGATGACGGGCGGCCACTACTGCGACGACAACGACGAGAACGCGCCGGGCAACGAGGACGTGATGCAGGAGCAGTCACGCGAGCCCGACTGGTATCGCTACATCCTGGCGCTGCCCATGGACCGCACGCCCGGTGAGAAGCTCGTCTATTGCAGCGTGGATGCGCACCTTGCCGGGGGTGTGCTCGCCAGGGCGGCCGGCGAGCCGCTGCCCGAGCTCTTCGACCGCCTCATGGCGCGGCCCATGAAGATGGGTCCCTACCACATGATGCTGTCGCCCACGGGCGATGGCTACATGGGCGGCGGTTCGCAGCTGGTGCCGCGGGACTTCCTCAAGATCGCGCAGCTCATGGCTTCGGGCGGGCAGTGGCAGGGCAAGCGCATCTTCAGCGCCGAATGGGCGCGCAGGTCCGGGGAAGGCTTGCGCGAGGTCATGAAGGACCAGCGCTACGGTTACCTCTGGAATACGTACGAGTATCCGTACAAGGGCCGCCGCGTCCACGCCGTGTTCGCGGCGGGAAACGGCGGCCAGATCTCGATGGCGATCCCCGAGCTCGGGCTCGCGATCGCCTTCACCGGCGGCAGCTACAACATGCGCTCGCTCTTCATACCGCAGCGCGAGCTGATCCCGCAGCTGATCCTTCCGGCGGTCCAGGACACGCGCCGGGGCGCTCCCTAGCGCACCTGCCGCGCGGACGAGACGCGATCGTCCAGGCCCGCCAGGTAGCGGTACTCCCCGGGGCGGTAACGCTGGCATCGCCCCTGGTAGCCGGGCTCGCTGCACAGCTCCCAGACACCTTCGTGGACGACCAGGCTCGAAGCGCGCCCGTCGAAGCCGCTGCGCGCGAGATCGCGTTCGTTGTCGTCGACGCGAACGGAGCGCCCGCGGAAGTCCTGGCGGCCGTAGAGGTCGATCGATCCGCGCAGGTGCTCGCGATCCCGGCGCGCTTCGCGCTGGTCGTAGCGATTCTCCCCGCGGTAATCGCCCCGCTGGCTCGCGTTGCGGCCGTAGGTCGCCGCCTTGCGGTTCTCGACGAAGCGCACGGCGACGATGCGCTTGTTGAGCGTGGGATCGAGGCTGGGGTATTCGCCCGGGCCCAGGACGTAGCAGTTGCCGCGGAAGTGGTGCTCGGTGCAGACCTCCCAGTTGCCGCCGCGCACGATCAGGCTTTGCGCTTCGCCGGCGAAGCCGCCTTCGAGGTTGTTCACCTCGCCCTTCACGGTTTGCGACGGACCCTTGAAGTTGCCGCCCTTGTACAGGATGAATTCCGTGGTCGCGGCCCGGGCCGTGCCGAGGGCCAGCGCGAGGGCCGCGCACAGTGCGATGCGTTTCATGTTTGTTCCTCCGGTTGTGGTCCGCATTGGACCTGCGGCCCGTGGCCCGGTTGCGCGTTCAGGAGTCCCGACGATGCTGCTCGCGCCAACGTCCGTTGGCCCTCGCCTCGCGCATGTAGCTCGGGAGCCAGGCGCGGGTGCGTACGCGCTTGCGCTGTCCGGACGGTGTCGCGGCCGGTGCGACTGCAACGTGAACTACGTCGACCACGACATCGATGCGCACCCGTGACGCGGTTTTCCTAGCGGATCTTCACCCACGCGACCTCGAGCCAACTGTCGGGGCGGTGCACGACCTCGACGTTGGCCCGGGTGGCCCACGGCTGCATCCGGCGATGGATGGGCACGTGGTAGACCTGCTCGTGCTGGATGCGGATCGCCTCGTTGATGGCGGCCTGGCGCTTGCCCGGATCCATCTCGACCCTGGCGCGGTCGATCGCCGCGTCCATGGCGGCATCCCTGTAGTTGCCCCAGTTGTAGTCGCCGTCGCCTTTCTCGCCGCGGCCGCGCAGCAGCGGCTGCAGCGTGAAGATGGCGTCGGTGTTCGACCCGCCCCAGCCGAGGAGGTAGAAGCTCGTGTCCATCGACTGGCCCTTGGCGAAGAAGCGCGGGTTCTGCAGCGAGTTCACCCTCACGCGGATGTCTACGCGCGCGAGCATCCCCGCGATCGCGGTGCAGACCGTCTCGCGCACGTTCTGGCAGTCGAGCTCGACGCCGAAGCCCCGGGCATATCCCGCCTCGGCGAGCAGCCTTTTGGCCGCGGCGAGGTCGTGCGGGTAGCGCTTCACCAGATCCTTCGGAATCCCCGCGGCCTCGGGGTTGGGCAGCATGACCGCGGCCGGGAAGGCGAGGCCGCGCATCACCACGCGGTTGAGCGCATCCACGTCGAGCGCCTGGTATACCGCAAGGCGCACGCGCCGGTCCTTGAAGGGGTTCTTGCCCTTGATGTCCGAGTAGAGGAGCTCCTGGCGCGCCTGGTCCATGCCGAGGAAGAAGAAGAGGTTCTCGGGCTCGCGGATCACCTTCACGCGCGCGTCGCGCGCGAGCCTCTCGATGTCCTGCAAGGGCGGGTCGAGCACCACGTCGAGGTCGCCGGCAGCCAGGGCTGCCATGCGCGTGGCATCGGACTTGATCGTGGTGTAGACGATCTGCCCGACGTTGCCCTCGAACCTGCCCCACCAATCGAGGTTCCGCTCGAACACGCTTTTCGCATCCGACTCGCGGATGGCGAGCTTGTACGGTCCGGTCCCCATCGCGTTGCGCGAGGCGTACGTCTCTTCCTTCCGGTTGAAGTCCTGCGCGCGCTCGACCTTGTGCTTCTCGCACCATGCCTTGCTCATGATGGCGAGCAGTTGCAGCGTGTCGAGCATTGCGGGGTTGGGCGCGGGCGTCACGAACTCGACGGTGTGCTCGTCGATCCTGCGCGGCTCGCCTACGGCGCGGCCGTAGACGCGGAAGGTCGAGGTGTCGCCTTGCGCGCGCTTGATGGAGAACACGACGTCGTCCGCCGTGAAGGCGCTGCCGTCGTGCCACTTCACGCCGCGGCGCAGGTGGAAGCGCCACACCGTGGGCGAGATCCGGTCCCAGCGCTCGGCCAGGCGCGGGACGATCTCCATCCTCTTGCCCTTGCGCACCAGGGCCTCGTAGACCTGGCCGTTGATCGCGTTGTTGATGATCTGGTTCTGGCCGTGCGGATCGGCGCTCGAGTGGTCCGCGAGACTCGCCCAGCGCAGCGTCTTCGCCGCGGCGGGCGCCGCGGCCAGGACGAGGGACAGCAGGAAAGCTGCGATCCGGGGCATAACGCCGGATGTTAGTGCATCAGTCGAACCTGGCGCCCGACGACATCATCTGCCCGCGCCCGCCCGGATCCGCTCGAGCAGGTGGTAGACCGGGATGCAGAAGACCACCACGATCAGGTACCGGATCACGTGGGCAGCCGTCACGAACGCCACGCCGATGCGCAATACCTGGGCGGTGATCGACATCTCGGCGATCCCGCCCGGCGCGGCGGCGAGGAGGGCAGTGCCGAGATATGCGCCGCTTCCCACGGCGATGAGCCACCCCACGCCGAGCGCGAGGC
>CAMPHL010000055.1 GCA_946885905.1 uncultured Pseudomonadota bacterium
TCGCCGCGCACGACCTCGAGGTGCAGGCGAAGCTCTACGAGGTCCACCTCGGGGATCCGGGAACGCAGGTGGCGGTCTCCAACGAGCTGCGCGACCAGATCGCGCGCAAGCTGCGCGAGGACGTCGCGAGCTGAAGCTCTATCCTCCCTGAGAGAGGGTCGGGAGGAGGGTGGGCGTCTGCGTCTGCGCGACGCGCTAGTCGCCTATCTCGGCAGCGGCGCCCCCGCCTGTCCGAAGAAATACCGCCATCCCGTCGGCGTGCGTACGTATGTGTCGCTGAACCAGAGCTTGTAGTCGAACGCCTCGCCGTTCTGGCGCGTGCCCTTGAGCCAAAGTTTCGCGGTCACGACGGCGGTGTCGTCCACGACGCGCACGGCCTGCGAGTTGTCGATCTCGACCTGCTTTTCGTACGTCCGTGTCTTGTCGCGCGCGGCCTGCTCGATCTGCCTGCCCTGGATCACGGTGCCGTTCGAGAGCACGAGGATCATGGCCGGGTGATGGATGCGCTCGATGGTCGCAGCGTCGTTGCGCTCCACCGCCGCTTGGTACTCGGTGTCGAGGGCGGCGACCGCCTTGCGATCGTCTTCCACCGAACGTGCCGCCGATCCCGTATCCATCTTTCCTCCCGTGGTGCCGCAGGCGCTTGCAAGAAGGCAAGCGACGATCGTGCTCGCCAGGCCGCTCCAGGCCGGTCGTCCCGACATGGCGTCCTCCAGAAAATGAAAGCGAGTCTAGGCCGCGGCGGCCGGCTGCGCTGTCACGATCTTGCGCAGTTGCGCGGCGCTGCCGGAGCCGGCGGAGCGGCGCAGCGCCTCGGGGGTGAGCCCGAAGAAGGCGCGGAAGCGCGCCGTGAAGTGGCTGTGGCTGGCGAAGCCCGTATCGAGCGCGATCGAGGTGAGGTCGAGGTTCGAATCGAGCACGGCGTTGAGCGCGCGGGCGAGCCGCTGGCGAACGGTGTATCGATAGACGGAGGTGCCGACTTCGCGGCTGAAGACGTGCGCGAGGTGATACGGCGAGACGCCCGCGATGCCGGAGAGCTCGTCGAGCGTCCACCTGCGCTCGGGCGATGCGCAGATCGCCTCCTTCACGCGGCGAACGTATCGCGAATGGCCGCCACCTTGGGCCCGCCGCCCGGCGCCGAGCGCGGATTCGAGCAGTCCGATGCCCAGCTCCTCGACCAGGAGCGGGTCGGCCTCGTGGCGCGAGAGCCGGCGCCACAGGAGCCCCTGGGCGAGGATCGCCGCAGGGGAGAGCACGGCGTGGGTGGCGAGAAAGCGTGGGGCGAAGCCATCCCGCGACATCGACTTCGGGGCAAGCCGTGCGAGGCCTTCGGAAGACAGGCGCAGAACCAGGCACTCGTCACCGACGTTGCCGGGAAAGGTGATCCGGCAGGGGCTGCCCGATGCGAGGAACACGGCATGGTTCGGCGTGGCCAGCACGTAACGCCGCGGCCCGTGATGCACCGCGAAGACGCCGGAGATCGGCAACGCCAGCGCGTTGAGCGCCGGGTACTCGACCTCGGTTCGGACTTCCGGCGTGGGACGGCAGACCACGTGCCCGAGCTCGAAGAGCCGGCCCGTGTAGAGCGTTCGGCGGGTGACCCACTCATCCATGCGCGCCATGCTACGCCCGCGCAGGGTCAGGCGCCGACGAGACTCCCATGCAACCTGAACACCCCCCACCCCAGCGCCGCGCCCGCGGGGATGTCGATGAGGTAATGCTGCTTGGTGAACAGGCAGCTCAGCCCGATGAGGAGCGGGAAAAGGAAGACCGCGCTGCCGTGGCAGTGGTAGCAGTGCATCGCGGTCAGCATCGCGACCGAGGTATGCATGCTGGGGAAGCTGTTCGAGGGCGCGTCGAAGCGTTGCACGAACGCGAGGAAGCGCTCGGAGAGCGTCGCGGGTTTGCGCGGCCGCCAATGCTCCGGCGTGCGCACCGGAAACGCCATGAAGAAGGCGACCTGGAGCGCCAGCAGGAGCATGTAGCTCGACGCCACGAACGTGAACTGGCTCGGACTTTCGACCACCAGGTTCACGTAGAGGATCGCCGGGTAGTAGAGGAAGCTGTAGATCCATACCCAGCCCGGCAGGTACGGGATCTTCTCGTCCAGCGAGAAGCAGAACTCCCGTGGCTCGAACACGGCGTTGCGCTGGCAGAAGAAGTAGAACTGGTAGGCGCCCACGATGAGCACGGCGCTCAGGACCAGGTTGATGACATAGTTCGCTGTTGTCATTGCCTTCGTCTGCGCCGTCGCCCGAGGAATAAGATATGGATGCATACTATATCCATGCGTACTAAACGTAAACCCCCCCTCCCGGGCGAGGCCGGCACGGCCTTGCGAAGGCTCAAGTCGCAGATCGCGCTCAACCGGGACTTCCATGGCCGCGGCGAGGCGGCGTTCCTCGCGCTCTTGTGGACCTGGCAATGCCTGGAGGCGGTGGGGAGGGACTTTTTCCCGCGCCATGGGATCACGGACGTGCAGTTCAACGTGCTGATGATCCTGTGGGATTACCGCGACCGGCCGCTGCGCCAGCACGAGCTGGCCGAGATCCTGGTGGTGAACCGCGCGAGCGCGGGCGGCGTCATCGCCCGCGTCGAGAAGGCGGGCTGGCTTTCGCGCGAGGTCGATCCCGGCGACACCCGGGCGCGTCTGGTGCGCCTCACGCGCGCGGGAATCGCCAAGCTGGAGGAGGTGCGCGGTCCCTACTACCGGATGCTGGGCCGCGTATTCCGCGACTCCGACGGCGCGGCCCTGGACGGCTTCATAAAGTACCTGGATGAGATCCGGTCTCGGCTTTCGGTGCCGGAAAGGTGATGGAGCTTTCCAGCCTGGCCGCCCGTCGCGAGGTGTTCGGCCGCTACGCCAGCGCTCGCCGCGCTGCGCGCATCCCCGGTTACCGCGTAGACGTGCGGCCCGATGTGACGCGCCACCTTCCCGCGGGCGATTCGGACGAGGCACTGCTGTCGTTCGCGCGATTGGAAGCTGCCGATGCCGAGCGAAGGATCAGCGAAGAGCTTGCGTACCTGAAGCAGAATGGACTGGAGGCCGAGTGGAAGCTGCACGACTTCGATACGCCAGATGACCTGAAGGCCCGCCTCCAAGCGCACGGACTGACCTGCCACCAGGTCGAGGCCCTGATGATGCTCGCGCTCGAAGATGCACGGATCGAACCGCGCAGCGTCCCCGGTGTGGTCATCGAGCAGGCCCAGGGACCGGCGCTCCACGAAATCGCCGCGCTGCAAGAAGAGGTATGGAGCTGCCGGCTGCCATGGCTACCGGATGTCCTGACAGCGATGATCGATCCCGTCTATTGCGCACGCGCCAACGGCCGGGTGGTGGGGTCGGGCTGGATCGACTTTCACGGCGGCTCCGACTTCGCGCAACTCTGCGGCGGGGCGGTCGTGGAAGGCTACCGCGGGCGCGGCATCTATTCCTTGCTGTTCGATCGGCGGATTGCGGAAGCCAAAAGGCGCGGTACGCCGTTCATTGCCGTCGATGCCGCCCCGCTGAGCCGGCCGATCCTGGAAAGCAAGGGGTTCCAGTTCGTGTGCAATACGCATCCGATGCGGACGCGTCCATTCGACACCGGCGCCGTGAGCCGCGGCTAGCTGTTCCCCTCCCGTGGGGAGGGGAAGTACCTCACGCGAACATCGGCCGGATGTCCATCTCGAACTCGGTGACCCCGCACTTCACGTGCACGTCCACGAACTTGTGCGCGTGCTCGAGCGCCTCTTCCTTCGAGGCGACGTCGAAGATCGCGAAGCCGCCGATGAGCTCCTTGGTCTCGCCGAACGGTCCGTCCACGACGGATCGCTTGCCCTTGCGCAGGGTGATCCGCGTGGAAGCGCTGCTGGGCGCCAACCCTCCCGTCGAGATCAGCTTGCCGGCCTTCATGGCTTCCGCCCCGAGCTTGCCGATCTCCGCCATGAGCTCCTGGCTGGGCGGCGTGCCCGCTTCGTAGTCGCTGTTGGCCTTCACCATCATCATGTAACGCATCGTTGTTCTCCTGTGGGTCGAAGCAAGTCGCTTCACGCGTTGGTCGAACGGCCCGGGTGCCAATTCGACGCTTTTTCCTGTTGCGGTTTGTTGCCGTTCTTACCCCACCCTTGGGAGGAGGGGGCCAGAGGGAGGCTCAGGACTTCCAGCTCCCCGCCGCGCTCTTCCCATCCAGGAACGGCATCACCGTCGGCACCAGCCTCGCCGACAGGAACAAGTCGTAGTGCGTCTGGTCCGGCACGATCGCGAGCCGGTTCTTCGACATGTGCTCCCGCTGCCAGCCTGCGTCCTTCAAGCCGCCGCCGAGCATCTGGTAGAACTTCACGATGTGCTCGTACCTGAACATGTCGCTGTCGGCGTAGACCAGCATCACCGGGCCCTTCAGCCTCGCCACGTCGGCCGACCAGTCGTAGTGGCCGCGCATGAAGTTGCCGACGGTGTCGAGCAGGCGCGGGAAGTCCTCCTTCTTCGGCGCCACCTTCATGTACGAGGTGTACATGGGCGTTTCCTTCATCTGCTCGGCCATCGCGGCGCCCACCGCGTTCTGCATCTCCCGCAGCTCCGGGTAGTAGCCCTCGTCGGAGTAGCCGGCGGAGACGATGACGAGGCGCCGAACGCTTTCCGGTTGCTGCACGGCCATGCGGAAAGCCACACCGCCGCCCATCGAGTAGCCCATGACGTCGACCTGCTCGTGGCCCAGCTTCTTCACGATCGCGGCCATGTCGTCGCCCATCGCCTCGAGGCTCCATGCGCGATCGCCGAGGGCCGTGCGTCCGTGGCCATGCATGTCCACCGCGATCACCTGGCGGCTCTTCGCCAGCGCCGGCAGCAGGGGACCGAACATGTCGATCGAGCCCATCCCGCCGTGGAGGAGGAGAAGGGGCTCTCCGATACCGTGGAGCTCGTAGTAGTAGTTCACCCCGTTCACATCGAGGTGTCCGGATTTGGTGGGGGCAGCAAGGGCCATGGTGGTCAGTGCGAAGAGTGCGAGGAATAGGGCAAACAGCCGGCTCATTTTGCTCTCCTGTGGAGGTAGAGAAGCAGGGCCATGAGGGTTCCGCCGGGCATCACGGCTTCCAAGCACATAGGGGCCCACTGCGGCGCCCCAGGCGCGTAGCTTGCTGAAGAGACTGGCGTTTTCCACGTTCCCGCTCCGATTCGATGGGTTCGGGCCCCGAGACCGTCGGGGCCTTCATCCGCTGGTCGAATGGGCGGGCGGGATTTCGACAGGTGCGTTCGCGCAAAGAGATCACTTCGCTGCCAGGGCTTCCTTCAACCCGGGCACGAACTCCATGCCCTGCTACGATTCCCCCATGCCCCCCAAAGACAAGCAGCCCACGCGCAAATCCCGGATCGACGCGGTCCTCAAGCAGATTCCGGGCGTCACCGCGAAGAACATCGGCGGCCTCGACGCCTACCTCGTGAATGACCGGATGTTCGCCTGCATCAACGGGAATGGGGTGGGCCTGCGATTGCCGGTCAAGACGGCGCGGGAGCTGCAGTTTTCGCGTGGAGACGTGTCGCCTTTCCAGCCGCGCGGCGTGCCGACCACGCAGGAGTGGATCCAGATCGATCGCGAAGACGCCTCGGAGTACGAGAAGGACCTGGAGCTCTTCCGGGCGAGCGCGGACTTCGTGAAAGGCGGGCGGTAGGCTTCAGGCGACGGCCTTCCGTGGCCTGCCGCGGGCCGGCCAGGCAAGGCGCTAGAACAGCTCGCCAAACTCGATGAAGACCTCGGGGAGCGCAAGACATTTCACGCTCTGTCCCGGCTTCACGACGCTGCTCGTGCCGTATCCCTTTGCGCCCGCGTCTCGAAAGACGTGGACGACCTGCTCGTTGACATCGACGACCCAGAGCTCGGCTACCCCGCAGCGAGCGTAGAGCGGCGCCTTGGTTCGCAGGTCGAAGCGGACTGTGGTGTCGGACACCTCGACCGCCAGCAGGACATCGGCCGCAGTGGGTAGGGAACGTTCGTATTCGTCCTCACGCGGCTTGAGAAGCACCAGGTCCGGCTCCGGAACCGACCGATCGGAAATGACGAGCGGATTCTGCACGGAAACGATGGCTCGGTCACCGGAGCGCTCGATGAACAACCGGGTGAGCTTGTTCACCCGCTTCAGGTGCGGGCCTCCGATGGGCGCCATCTCTATGATCTCCCCTTCGATCAGTTCCAGCCGCGCGTTGGGCGCGAACACGCCCCCCTCGCCCATGCGGAGGTACTCCTCGGCACTGATCAGGTGCTTCTTGGGGTACTCGAGACTTGCGCTCATCACGGCCATGTTAGGTGAAAAACGCCGGCTGGTTCGGTGGCGTTGACACCGAACGCCCCGCCTCACGACCGATCCAATCGGCATGGTGATCTTCCTGCCTATCGTTGGATTGGTCGCGGTAGTCGCCGGCGGCATCGCGGCCGTAGCCGGCTTCGGTATCGGCAGCCTTCTCACCCCCGTGCTCGCGATAGAAACCGGAATGAAACTTGCCGTGGCGGCGATCACGATTCCGCATTTCGTGGGAAGCGCATTGCGCTTCTGGATCCTGCGCCGGCACGTCGATCGTCGCGTGCTCGTCGGGTTCGGTGCCGCGAGCGCCCTCGGCGGCCTCGCGGGTGCGCTCGCGCACGTCTGGGTCTCGAGCCGGCTCCTGGGAGTCGTGTTCGGGGTCCTGCTCGTCCTTGCCGCCATCGCCGAATTCACCGGCTGGATCCAGCGCGTGCGGTGGGGGCGACGCGCCGCATGGGTAGCCGGCGTGCTGTCGGGCGCATTCGGAGGCCTGGTGGGCAACCAGGGCGGCATCCGCGCCGCTGCGATGCTTGGCTTTCACGTGCCGAAGGAATCGTTCGTGGCGACCGCCACGGCGATCGCCCTGTTCGTCGATGCCGCGCGCTTGCCGGTCTATCTCTACGCCGAGTGGCGGGAGATCCTGGCGATCTGGCCGCTGGTGCTCATCGCGACCATCGGTGTCGTGGTCGGCACAATGATCGGTACGCGGGTGCTTGGGCACATTCCCCAACAGGTCTTCCGGCGCGTAGTCGCCACGGTGCTGCTGTTGTTGGGGCTGTACATGATCGGTGCTTCCTCCTCGCTTGGGAGGGGCTAGGGGAAGGTGATGGTCCGAAAATGGCCAAATCGCCTATAATGGGCGCAAAGGAGTGACGTCATGGCCGCAATCCTCAGATTCCGCACCGCCAGTGGTGAAGTGCGCAGCCTGGAGTCGATTCCAGCGAGCCGGCTGAAGAACGCGCCCGGCTCGATCGTCGACCAGGCTGCTGCGGGCCGACCCGTTGTCATCACCAAGCACCGGGCCAAGCGAGTAGTGATTCTCTCGTTCGACGACTTCGAGGGTTTGGCCCGAGCCCGCGACCCCGGGTTGGGCGCCCTCGAGGCTCGATTCGATGCTCTTTTGGATGGCATGCAGACCCCGGCATCCAAGCGCGGCGCCGCGGCGGCTTTCGCTGCCACCCCGGAGGAGCTCGGTCGGGCGGCCGTAGCCGCGGCACGTCCGCCTCGCAAGCCTCGCCGCCGCCCTGCCTAAGGCTCGGTTCACCCTCCGCGTGCTCGCCGGCGTGAACGGCGCGGGCAAGAGCAGCATCGGCGGCGCCGCGCTGCGCGCCGCCGGAACGGATTACTACAACCCGGATGAGGCCGCGCGCGCGATCCGCGGAGACAATCGGGCTTTGTCCCAGCACGAAGCCAATAGCCGCGCCTGGCAGGCAGGCGTCGATTTGCTACGCAGGGCCATCGACGAGCACAAGGACTTCAACTTCGAGTCCACTCTCGGTGCGAATACCATCCCGCGCATGTTGGCCGAGGCGGCCGACGGTGGAGCGGCAGTGCACGTCTGGTTCGTGGGCCTCGAGGGCGTGGAGGTGCACCTTGCTCGAGTACGCGCTCGAGTAAAGGCTGGCGGCCACGACATCCCCGAAGCCGACATTCGTCGTCGCTACGATGGAAGCCGCGAGAACCTCGTTTTGCTGATGCCCAAGCTTGCGTCGCTGCGGATCTACGACAACTCGACCGAGGGCGATCCGGTCCAGGGTGGGCGCCCGAAGCCGCGCCTCACCATGCACCTCGAGCACGGCCGGATCATCGCCCCGTCCAACCTCCGCGTTACCCCCTCTTGGGCAAAGGCCCTGGTTGCCAAGGCGATCGAAATTTCCGAGCCGGGCAGGGCGCGCTGAAGAGAAGGTGGGCCTTGCGCTGCCACGCGTCCGCTTCGGGTCGAAAACAGTCGTAGAGGAAGGTGAGTCCCTCTTTATGAGGAGCTCGCCATGCGTAAACAAGCCTCTGCCTGGAACAAGGGACGACTGCTCGGCCAGAAGCCGCCGCTGAAACCGAAGGAAATCTGGTCACTCCGCATCCGCCTGCAGCTTGCTGACAAGGCCCGTGACGTGGCGCTGTTCAACGTGGCCATCGACAGCAAGCTACGCGGCTGCGATTTGGTCTCCCTCCGGGTTCGTGACGTGTACCAAGGTAGTGTAGTTTCAAGCCGTGCGATCGTCATGCAGCGCAAGACACAGCGCCCGGTTCAGTTCGAGATCACCGAAGCGACGCGCGAGTCGATTTGTAGCTGGGTAGCGCGCCGTGATCTTCGCGCCGCTGGCTTCCTTTTCCCAGGCCGAGGCCGGGAGCGCCATTTGTCAGTACGCCAGTACAGCCGGATCGTGAAGGGGTGGATTGATTGCATAGGTCTAGACCAAAGCAGATACGGCACGCATTCGCTCCGGCGAACGAAAGCGACGCTGATCTATAAACGCACCAAGAACATCCGGGCAATCCAGCTCTTGCTCGGTCATACGAAGCTGGAAAGCACAGTCAGGTACCTCGGAATCGAGGTGGACGACGCACTTGAGATCTCAGAGCAGACCGAAATTTAGGCGGTTTCGGCCACCTGGGGCGGCCTCACCCGCTACCCAGCGCTGTAGCTACATTGTTGAGACTTTTTGTTCCGCGTGCTATTCTGTGTATCTACATTGAAGATACAGGAGAATCACATGCGCGCGATCGTGAAGAAGTGGGGCAACAGCGCGTCGATCCGAATTCCGGCCGCATTGATGGACGCAGCGAAGCTTGAGCTCGACGATGCCGTAGAAGTGCGCGAGGAGGGCGGACGCATCATCATTGAGCCCGTGAGGCAGAGGCGGTACGAGCTTGCTCAGCTGATAGCGGGAATTACGCCGCACAACCGGCACGGCGAAGTGGACTTCGGCCCGCCGGTGGGCAAAGAGGTTCTCTGATGGCGCGCTACGTCCCGGACCAAGGGGATATTGTTTGGCTGGATTTCGATCCGCACGCAGGCCATGAGCAGGCCGGGCATCGTCCAGCAATGGTCCTTTCGCCGGCGGCGTACAACGGCAAGACGGGCCTGATGCTGTGCTGTCCAATGACGACGCAGATCAAGGGATATCCCTTCGAGGTGCTGGTCAGTGGGAGACCTCCTTCGGCCGCCTTGGCGGATCAGGTGAAAAGCCTGGATTGGGTCGTGCGCAAGGCAAAGAAGAAGGCCAAGGCTACGCCCGAAGAAATGGCGGAAGTGCGGGCGAAGGTCCTGGCGCTGGTCGGGGGGTAGGGAGCCTCGCGACTTTCTGATCCATGAGGTCCGCTTTCGGCCAGAAGCGGACAATCCGCCTTTGACGCCCATGTGTTAACC
>CAMPHL010000056.1 GCA_946885905.1 uncultured Pseudomonadota bacterium
TCGAACACCTCGACGTCGCCCGCGAGGCGCCGGGCGGTTCGCCGGGCCTGATCCAGGAACTCCAGCGCGGCCCCCGGCTTCTTCGATTCGGCTCGCAACAGGGCGAGGTGGCCATGCGGCGGGAAGCCGGCGCGCTTGCGTTCCTCGAGCTCGGCTGCGGCGAAGCGGTCGAAGTCGTGGCTCGCCACGGCCGCATACAGCCAGTGGTGGGGGAAATCGGTCTGGATCAGGACTTCGCCGGGCCGCTCCGCGCGCCCCGCGCGCCCCGCCACTTGCACCAACTGCGCATGCAGGCGTTCGGCGGCACGGAAATCCGCGCTGAAGAGCGCATTGTCCGCGCCAAGGACGCCGACGAGCGTGAGCGCCGGGTAATCGTGTCCTTTCGCCAGCATCTGGGTCCCGACCACGACGTCGATCGTTCCCGCGCGCAGGTCGTCGAAGACGCGTTCCAGCGCGCCCCTGCGGGCGGTCGAGTCGCGATCGACGCGGGCCAGGCGCACGCCTTCGACGTTCGCGGCCAGCGCTTCCTCGATGCGCTGGGTTCCCTGGCCGACGGGCGAAAGTCCCTCCGCCCCGCAGGAGGGGCATGCGCGGGGTACGCGTTCGCGGCGGCCGCAGTGATGGCAGCGCAACTCCGCGGCGGCGCGATGCAGGACGAGCTTCGCGCTGCAGCGCCGGCACTCGGAATGCCAATTGCAGGCTCGGCAGAAGAGCACGGGCGAGAAGCCGCGGCGATTGACGAACACGAGCGACTGCTCGCCGCGGGCGATCCGCTGCCGGATGGCCTGGAGCAGCGCATGCGAGAGCCCCTCGACCGGGCGGTCGGCGCGGGTGTCGATCGTGCGTACGGAGGGCAGCGCCGCGCCCGCGGCCGCACGGCCCTGCAGCCGCGCCAGCGCGTAGCGGCCCTCGGCCGCGTTGGCGATCGATTCGAGCGACGGCGTGGCCGAGCCCAGGACCACCGGGATCGCGAGGCGCTGCGCGCGCCGTACGGCGAGATCGCGCGCGGAATACCGCAGTCCTTCCTGCTGCTTGTAGGAAGCGTCGTGTTCCTCGTCCACCACGAGGAGGCCGAGGTCGCGAAAGGGAAGGAGGATGGCCGAGCGCGTCCCGAGGACGACTTGCGCCGCGCCGGACTGCGCATCGAGCCACGCTTGCGCGCGTTCTCCCTGCGACAGGCCGCTGTGGGTGGCCGCCACGCGGGCCCCCGGGAAGCGTGCCCGGACCCGCTCCTCGAATTGCGGCGTAAGCCCGATCTCGGGCACCAGCACCAGCGCCTGCCGGCCGCGCGCCAGCGCGTCGGCGACCAGGTGCAGATAGACCTCGGTCTTGCCGCTGCCCGTGATCCCGTGGAGAAGCACGGGATGGAAACCGTCCGCGCCCGCACGGATCGTCTCGAGCACCGCGCGTTGCTCGGCGTTGAGCGGCAGGGGGGCAACGAAGCGAGGGGATTGCTCACCCGGCGGCGACGCAGCCACGGCCCGCCGGCGGACCTGGCGAAGCCGCGGCGGCAGGCTCGCGGCGATGACCTCGCCGAGGGGGCGCTGGTAGTACCCGGCACAGAACTCGAAGAGCTCGAGCTCGTCCTCGCGGAAAGGCGGCACATCCTCCACTACCGACTCGACGTCGCGCAGCCGGGTCGGCGACACCTTGCTCGTGCCGGCCTCGGCGATCACCACGCCCACCTTGCGCGTGCGCCCGAAGGGCACGACGACCAGGCTTCCGCGCGGCGCTTGCACCGCTTCGGGGAGCCGGAAATCGAATGCCTCCTCGAGCGGGACGTCGAGTGCGACACGGACGATGTTCACGCTCTGGACGCGGGCGCCAATGAGGCCTGGAAAGGCTTGTGGATAACTCTGTGAATACGTCGCGGGCGCCCGCCCTCGCGGACTCGGCTCCCTGTGGCGGCATCCGGCATGCGGCGGCGCAGCATTCTGCAACTCATTGAATCAGCGGCAAAACAAGGTTATTACCGCGAGAAGGCGCGCCCGGCACGCGAGTCATATGGAGAACGCGCGCTGTGTGAATAAGCGATCACATCCCGAAAATAATTTTCTTGACACCGACTACCGCGCGTGGGCCCCGAGCGAACGTGTGTGGACGGCCTCCACGAGCGCTTGCACGTGCTCCGGGGGCGTGTGCTGCGAGATGCCGTGGCCCAGGTTGAAGACGTGGCCGCTGCCGTATCCATAGGCGTCCAGAACGCGCTGCACTTCGGTGCCGATGACGCCGGGCGGGGCGAAGAGGACATGGGGGTCGAGGTTGCCCTGCAGCGCCACCTTGTCGCCCACCTCCCGGCGCGCGGCCGCGAGCGATGTCTGCCAGTCGATGCCGAGCGCGTCGGCGCCGCTGCCGGCCATGTCCTCCAGCCATTGGCCGCCGCCTTTCGTGAACAGGATGCGCGGCACGACGCGCTCCTCGCTCACGCGCGTCACGAGCTGGAGCACCTGCCGGGCGTAGGCGAGCGAGAACTCCTGGTAGGCGCCGTGGGCGAGCGCGCCGCCCCACGTATCGAACAGCTGCACCGCCTGCGCGCCCGCGGCGATCTGCGCGTTCAGGTACTCGGTCACCGCGCGCGCGTTCACGTCGAGGATGCGATGGAGCAGGTCGGGACGCGAGTACATCATGGTCTTCACGTGGCGGAAGTCGTCGCTGCCGCCGCCCTCGATCATGTAGCACGCGAGCGTGAAGGGGCTGCCGGAAAAGCCGATGAGGGGCACGCGGCCGGCGAGACTCCTGCGGATGAGCGCCACGGCGTCGAACACGTAGCGCAGGCGCTCCATCGGCGGCACCTCGAGCCGGGCCACGTCGGCTTCGGTGCGCACCGGGCGTTCGAACTTCGGTCCCTCGCCCTCGACGAAGTACAGGCCCAGCCCCATCGCATCGGGCACGGTGAGGATGTCGGAAAAGAGGATCGCGGCATCGAGCGCGAAGCGCTCGAGCGGTTGCAGCGTCACCTCGCAGGCGAGCTCGGGGGTCTGCGCGAGCGCGAGGAAGCTGCCGGCCTTCTTGCGTGTGGCGTTGTATTCGGGAAGGTAGCGGCCGGCCTGGCGCATGATCCAGATCGGCGTATACGGCGTGGGCTCGCGCAAGAGCGCGCGCAGGAAGGTGTCGTTCTTCATCGCCGCATTCTAGAGGTTGCGGTCGAGGAAAGCCCTGATCGCCGCGTTGTACCTCGGGTGCAGGCCGATGTCGTTGTGTCCGAATCCCGGCAGGCGCAGCCGCTCGACGGTTCCTCCCCAGGCGGCGGCGAGGCGCTCGGAGGACTCGACGGGGATGACGCGGTCGGCCTCCCCGATGAGGACGAGCGCGGGCACTTTGAGGCTCGGCGCGTGCGCCATCGAATCGAACGGATGGCGCATGAGGAGCGACACGGGAAGCCAGGGATAGGCGGAGCGCGCCACGTCGAGCGCGCTCGAAAACGGCGTGGTGAGCACCGCGCAACGCACCGGCCGGGCGGCGGCGAGCTGGACGGCCACACCGGAGCCGAGGCTGCGGCCATGCACCGCGATGCGCGCGGGATCCACGTCGTCGCGTTTCGCGGCCCAGTCGTAGATCTCGATCGCGTCGGCGACGAGAGGCTTCTCGCCAGGCGAGCCCGAGCTCTTGCCGTAGCCGCGGTAGTTGACCAGCAGCACCGCGCGCTCGCCGTGGACCTCATGTACGGCGGCGGCCGACTCCGTGGCCTCCTCGGCGTTGCCGCCGAAATAGATGACGAGGGGCCCGCGCTCAGGCGCCGGGCGCACCAGGACTCCCGCGAGCGCGGTCCCGTCCCCGACTGTGATGCGCACTTCCTCGAGCTGCCAGCCCGCAGGAGCCTTGGGCGAGCCCAGCGCCGCGCGCGGGAAGAACATGAGCCGCTCCTGCGCGAGCCACACGAGGACCGCGATCGCGGCGTAGCCCAGCACGAGCGCGAGGACGAGGTCGCGCGCCGCGGCCACGATGCGCTTGCCTAGCGCGGCAGCTCCGAGGAGCCCATGAGGAAGGCGTCCACCTCGCGGGCGCATTGCCGCCCTTCGCGGATCGCCCAGACGACGAGCGACTGCCCGCGGCGCATGTCGCCAGCGGCGAACACCTTCCTCACCGATGTCGCGTAGCAGCCCGGGCCGTCGGTCGTGGCCTTCACGTTGCCGCGGGGATCCTTCGCCACGCCCAGCTGGTCGATGAGCCCGTCGTGCACCGGGTGCACGTAGCCCATGGCAAGCAGGACCAATTGCGCCGGGATGGTGAACTCGGTGCCCGGCACCTCCTGCATCGACACGGCGCCGTTGGCGTCCTTCACCCACTCGACGTGGCAGGCGGTGAGGTTTTCGACCTTGCCGTCCTTGCCCTGGAAGGCCTTGGTCGCGACCGCGAAGTCGCGCTTCGCGCCTTCCTCGTGCGACGACGAGGTGCGCAGCCTGAGCGGCCAGTAAGGCCACGTGAGCGGCTTGTCCTCTTCTTCCGGCAGCATCGGCATGAGCTCGAAGTTCGTGACCGAGGCGGCGCCCTGGCGAATGGATGTGCCGATGCAGTCGCTGCCGGTGTCGCCGCCGCCGATCACGACGACGTGCTTGCCGGTGGCGAGGATCTGGTTCGGGACTTTCTCGCCCGCGACGACCTTGTTCTGCTGCGGCAGGAATTCCATCGCGAAGTGGATGCCGGAGAGCTCCCGGCCGGGCACCGGCAGGTCGCGCGGTTTCTCCGAGCCGCCGGTGAGGGCCACCGCGTCGAACTGCGAGAGCAGCTCGGCCGCCATCATCGTGACGCCCACGTGCACTCCGGTGCGGAAGCTCACCCCCTCGGCTTTCATCTGCTCGATGCGCCGGTCGATGAGGTGCTTCTCCATCTTGAAGTCGGGAATGCCGTAGCGCAGCAGCCCGCCGATGCGGTCGTTCTTCTCGAAGAGCGTCACGTCATGGCCGGCGCGCGCGAGCTGCTGCGCGCACGCCATTCCGGCGGGACCGGAACCCACGACGGCGACCTTCTTCCCGGTCTTGCGCGCCGGCTCCTGCGGCGGCACCCAGCCTTCGGCATAGCCTTTGTCGATGATCGCCTGCTCGATCGACTTGATCGTCACCGGGTCGTCGTTGATGTTGAGCGTGCACGCGGCCTCGCACGGCGCGGGGCAGACGCGCCCGGTGAATTCCGGGAAGTTGTTGGTCGAGTGCAGTACCTCCAAAGCGTCGCGCCAGTGCCCGCGGTAAACCAGGTCGTTCCAGTCCGGGATGATGTTGTTCACCGGGCAGCCGGTCTGGCAGAACGGGATGCCGCAGTCCATGCAGCGCGCGCCCTGTTGCGACATCTCCAGCTCCGGCAAGGACCGGACGAATTCCTTGTAGAAGCGGATGCGCTCCGGGACCGGCGTGTACGGCCGGTCCTGGCGCTCGATTTCCATGAAGCCGGTGATTTTTCCCATTTCCTCGCCATCCCCGGCGCCGCGATCACGGCGCGCGGGATCCAATCTCCTAGTCGTTGGCCCGCACTTCCGCGACCTTGGGCGTCGGCTGCTCGCTGCGCAGCTTCTCCTGCGCCATCTCCGCCAACGCGCGGCGGTATTCGAGCGGCATCACCTTCACGAACTTGGGCAGGTACTGCGCCCAGTTCTCCAGCACGCGGCGCGCGCGCTCGCTGCCGGTGTAGAGCAGGTGGCGCTGGATGAGGCCCTTCAGCATCTCGTCGTCGTGGCCGGCGACGTGGTCGATCTTCACCTTGCCGTGGGTCTCGAGCTCGAGCGTGCCTTCGGCGGCCGCCGCGCTTTCCTCCTCGGGAATCGGCTCCAGCTCCACCATCGCCATGTTGCAGCGCTGGCTGAAGTCGCCTTCCTCGTCGAGCGCGTAGGCGATGCCGCCGGACATGCCCGCGGCGAAGTTGCGGCCGGCCTTGCCGAGCACGACCACCGTGCCGCCCGTCATGTATTCGCAGCCGTGGTCGCCCACGCCCTCGACGACGGCCGTGGCGCCGGAGTTGCGCACGCAGAAGCGCTCGCCCGCGACGCCGCGGAAGTACGCCTCGCCGGAGATAGCGCCGTACATCACCGTATTGCCGACCACGATGTTCTCTTCCGGCACGATCGGGCTCGCCTTGGGCGGATAGACCACGAGGCGTCCGCCCGAAAGGCCCTTGCCCACGTAGTCGTTGGCGTCGCCCTCGAGCTCGAAGCTCACGCCGTGCGCAAGCCACGCGCCGAAGCTCTGTCCCGCGGTCCCCTCGAACTTCACGTGGATCGTGCCGTCCGGAAGCCCCGCATGACCGTAGCGGCGCGCCACCTCGCCGGAAAGCATCGCGCCCACGGTGCGGTTGCGGTTGTAGATGCGGCTCGTGATCGTGACGGGCTTGCGGTGCTCGAGCGCCGAGGCGGCCTGACGGATCAGCTCGTGGTCGAGCGCCTTCTCCAGCCCGTGTTCCTGCGGCTCGCACTGGTGGATCGCCACGCCCGGCACCGGCGCGGGCCGGTAGAACAGGCGCGAGAAATCGAGGCCCTTCGCCTTCCAGTGCTCGACTCCCTCGCGCACGTCGAGCAGGTCCGTGCGGCCGATCAGCTCGTCGAACTTGCGCGCGCCCAGGCGCGCCATCCACTCGCGCACCTCCTCGGCCACGAAGAAGAAGTAGTTGATGACGTGCTCGGGCTTGCCGGAGAACTTCCTGATGAGCTCCGGATCCTGCGTGGCGATGCCGACGGGGCAGGTGTTCAGGTGGCACTTGCGCATCATGATGCAGCCCTCGACCACGAGCGGGGCGGTGGCGAAGCCGAACTCGTCGGCGCCGAGGAGCGCGCCCACGACCACGTCGCGGCCGGTCTTCATCTGGCCGTCGGCCTGCACGGATATGCGCCCCCGGAGCTTGTTCAGCACCAGCGTCTGCTGGGTCTCGGCGAGGCCGATCTCCCAGGGGCTTCCGGCGTGCTTGAGCGAGGACAGGGGCGAGGCGCCCGTGCCGCCGTCGAATCCCGAGATGGTGACGTGATCGGACTTGGCCTTCGCCACGCCTGCGGCGATGGTGCCCACGCCGATCTCGGAGACCAGCTTCACCGACACCCGCGCCTGCGGGTTCACGTTCTTGAGGTCGTGGATCAGCTGCGCCAGGTCCTCGATCGAATAGATGTCGTGGTGCGGCGGGGGCGAGATGAGGCCCACGCCCGGCACCGTGTGGCGCACCTTGGCGATGTACTTGGACACCTTGTGGCCCGGCAGCTGGCCACCCTCGCCGGGCTTGGCGCCCTGGGCCATCTTGATCTGCAGGTCGTCCGCGTTCACCAGGTACTCGGTGGTCACGCCGAAGCGCCCCGCGGCGACCTGCTTGATCGCCGAGCGCATCGAGTCCCCGTTCGCGAGCTTGCCGAACCGGATCGGGTCTTCCCCGCCCTCGCCGGTGTTGGACTTCCCGCCGATGCGGTTCATGGCCACGGCGAGCGTCGTGTGCGCCTCGTGCGAAATCGAGCCGAGCGACATGGCCCCCGTGGCGAAACGCTTCACGATCTCCTTCGCCGGCTCGACTTCCTCGATCGGCACCGGGCTGGCCGATTCCCTGATCCTGAAGAGCCCGCGCAGCGTAAGCAGGCGCTCGCTCTGCTCGTCGATGAGCTTCGAATACTCCTTGTAGGTGGCGAAATTGTTCGAGCGCGTCGCGTGCTGGAGCTTGGCGATCGCGTCCGGCGTCCACATGTGCGCCTCGCCGCGGATGCGATAGGCGTACTCCCCGCCGGGGTCGAGCTGGTTGCGGTAGAGCGGCGCGTCCGAATAGGCGATCCGGTGCAGGCGCACCGCCTCCTCGGCGATCTGCTCGAGGCCGACCCCCTCGACCGCCGTGGGCGTGCCGGTGAAGTACTTGTCCACGAAGGCGGTCGCGAGGCCCACGGCCTCGAAGATCTGGGCGCCGCAATAGGACTGGTACGTGGAGATACCCATCTTGGACATGACCTTGAGCAGGCCCTTGCCCACGGCCTTGATGTAGCGCTTGACGACCTCTTCCTCGCCGAGCTTTTGCGGCAGCGCATCGCGCATGTCGAGCAGCGTCGCGAACGCCACGTTGGGGTGGATCGCTTCGGCGCCGAACCCGGCGAGGCAGGCGAAGTGGTGGACCTCGCGCGCGCTGCCGGTCTCCACCACGAGCCCGGAGCGCGTGCGCAACCCCGCGCGCACCAGGTGGTGGTGCACGGCGGCGGTGGCGAGCAGCGCGGGGATGGGGATGCGCTCGGCCGAGACCTCGCGATCGGTGAGGATCACGATGTTGGTGCCCTTGCGAACGACGTCCTCGGCGTCCGCGCAGAGCTGCGCGAGCGCGGGCTCCATGCCCGCAGCGCCCCACTCCGCCGGGTAGCACATCGAGAGGATGTCGCTCTTGAAGTGGCCCTGGGTGAAGGTGGACGCGCGGCGCAGCTTCTCCATGTCCTCGAAGGTGAGGATCGGCTGCGAGACCTCGAGCCGCATGACGGGCTCGGTCGAATCCGGGGTGAGCAGGTTGGGACGGGGGCCGATGAAGGAGACCAGCGACATCACCAGCTGCTCGCGGATCGGGTCGATCGGCGGATTGGTCACCTGCGCGAAGAGCTGGCGGAAATAGGCGTAGAGCGGCTTCGCGCGGTTCGACAGTACCGCGAGCGGCGTGTCGTCGCCCATGGAGCCCACCGGCTCCTCGCCGGCGATCGCCATCGGCGTCATCAGCATCTTCAGGTCTTCCTGCGTGTAACCGAAGGCCTGCTGGCGGTCGAGGAGCTTGTCGGTGTCGGGCGTGGGCACCTCGCGCGGCTTCTCGATGTCCTCGAGGCGCAGCTGCGTGCGGTCGAGCCAGTCCTGGTACGGGCGCTGGGCGGCGAGGTCGCGCTTGAGCTCCTCGTCGGAGACGATGCGGCCGTGCTCGATGTCGACCAGCAGCATCTTGCCCGGCTGCAGGCGCCACTTGCGCACGATCTTCTCCTGCGGGATGTCGAGCACGCCCATCTCGGAGGACATGACGATCAGGTCGTCGTCGGTGATGAAGTAGCGCGCGGGCCGCAGGCCGTTGCGGTCGAGGGTCGCGCCGATGAACTTGCCGTCGGTGAAGGCGACCGCCGCCGGCCCGTCCCACGGCTCCATCAGGGCTGCGTGGTACTCGTAGAACGCGCGCCGGCGCGCGTCCATGAGCGGATTGCCGGCCCACGCTTCGGGGATCATCAGCATCATCGCGTGGGCGATGGGATATCCGCCCATGACCAGGAGCTCGAGGGCGTTGTCGAACGAGGCCGAGTCCGACTGCCCGTCGTAGATGAGCGGCCAGATCTTGTCGAGGTCCTCGCCCAGCAGCTTCGAGTGGATCGTGGCCTGGCGCGAGCGGATCCAGTTCAGGTTGCCCTGCAGCGTGTTGATCTCGCCGTTGTGCGCGATGAAGCGGAAGGGATGGGCGAGGTCCCAGGTCGGGAACGTATTGGTGGAGAAGCGCTGGTGGCACAGGCACAGCGCGGAAACGAAGCGCTTGTCCTGGAGGTCGCGGAAGAAGGGCCCGACCTGGTCGGCGAGCAGCATTCCCTTGTAGACGATCGTGCGGTGCGAGAACGAGGGCACGTAGAAGTCGCCCGCGTTCGACAGGCCGAGCGCGCGAATGGCGTGGCCGCTCGCCTTGCGGATGATGTAGAGCTTGCGCTCGAAGGCGTCGCGGTCGAGCTGCTTGCGC
>CAMPHL010000057.1 GCA_946885905.1 uncultured Pseudomonadota bacterium
GGATGCCGCGCGCAAGGCGCGGCACGAGGTGGAGACCGCGCGCCTCATGAAGAAGTACCACGCCGCGGACGCGCAGGCGGCGCTCCGGCGCTACGCCGCCGAGGCCGACGCCGAGTTCGCCGCGATCGAGAAGGCGACCAGGGTGCCGCCCACGCCCTTCGTGAAGTCGCCGCCGATGACGCTCGACGACAACCTCGAGTACGAGGCGGCGAAGCTCGCCAACGGCGTGCCGCTCGTCGCCTCGCGCTTCGACAACATGACCGGGGCGCTCACCGGCATCGCGCTTCGCCTGGACGGCGTGCCGCGCGACGAGCTGCGCTATGTGTCGCTCCTGCCGCAGCTCCTCGCGACCGTCGGCGTGATCGAGGACGGCCGCCCCGTGCCGTACGAGGAGATGCGCGAGCGGCTGCGCAAGGAGATCCTCGCGCTCACGCCCTCCTTCTCGACCAACCCGCGCACCGGCCGCGTCGAGATCGTGGTGCGCGGCTCGGGCATCGGCCTGGAGGAATCCACGCGCGCGCTCGACTGGATGGCGCTCGTGCTCCACAGCCCCGACTGGCGGCCCGAGAACCTGGCCCGCATCCGCGACGTGGTCGACCAACAGCTCGCGGCGTTGCGCAACACCGTGCAGCGGCCGGAGGAGTACTGGGTGAACGACCCGGCGAACGCTTACCGCATGCAGCGGCACCCGGTGTACCTCGCCGCCGATTCGTTCCTCACGCGCACGCACAACGCCCTCAGGTTGCGCTGGATGCTGAAGGACGCGGCCCCGGGCGATGTCGAGGATGTCGGCGCCTTCCTCGTGCGCCTGGGCGACGCCGGCAAGTCGATGAAGCGCGCGGAGCTGAAGGCGATGCTCACGGGAGCAAAGGCCCCGGGCCTGGCCGAGCTCACGCCCGCGCAGCGGGCGATCGCGGAGGAGGCGCTGCGCGACCTCGACCTTTCGTTGATCGAGGTGCCGGAGGCCACGCTCGCCACGGACTTCGCCTACCTGGCGCGCGCGATGCGGGAAGACCTCGGCACGCCGGCGACACACGCCCTCGCGAAGCTCGAATCGCTTCGCAAGCGGCTGCTGCGCACCGGCGGCGCACGCCTCTTCCTCGCGTCTTCCGGCGAGTTCCGCGCCGCGCTCGCGCCGCGCATCGAGGCTTTCGCGGGGCGGCTGGAGAAGGCCGACCTTGCGCCCATCTGGCACGCCACCGACGGTGTCATCGATTCGCGCCTGCGCGAACGCGACCCGAAGGCCGCGCCAGTCCACACCAGCCTCTACGCGCCCAACAAGCAGGGTGGCGTGATCATGACGTCCGTGCCCTCGGCGCATTACGCCGACTTCGACGACAAGGAGAAGCAGCTCGACTACCTCGCCGGCCGCCTCTATGGCGGCGGCGGCACGCACGCAGTGTTCTCCAAGACCGTGGGCGCCGGGCTCGCGTACAGCAACGGCATCCGCGGCTCGATCTCGAGCGGCCGCGCAGGCTACTACGCCGAGCGCACGCCGGAGCTGCCGCAGACGGTTCGCTTCGTCGTGGGCGTCCTGAAGGGCGGCGCGGTCGACCACTCGCTCGGCGAGTACGTCCTCGCGCAGGCCTTCCTCGAATCGCGCGCGTCCGGGACCTACGAGGCCCGCGCCGAGGGCATCGCCAACGACCTCGCCGACGGCCAGCCGCCCGAGCAGGTTCGGCGCTTCCGCCAGTCCATCCTCGAGCTGCGCAAGGATCCGAAGCTGGTCGACAAGCTCTTCGCCCGCAAGGACCGCGTCTACGAGCGCATCGTCCCGGGCTACGGCGGCAAGAGCGGCCAGGTGGCGGATGGCGCGTTCATGGTGATCGGCCCGGACAAGCAGCTCGACGCCTGGGAGGCGTACCTGAAGGCGACCGAAGGGCCGCAGGCCAAGCTCTACCGGCTATACGGAAGGGACTTCTGGATGCCGTAAACCAAACACCGGGGCCAGGTACGGGACAGGTACTTGTGCCAGGTCTCTCCTAGGCGCGCCTAGGAGAGACCTGGCACAAGTACCTGTCCCGTACCTGGCCCCGGTGTAGGATTTCGGGACACTTAAAAGGGGAGAACAGCATGGCGATGCAGAAATGGATGGCCGGGGCGCTCGTGGCCGCGGCTTTCGCGGCGACCGGGGCCCATGCCCAGGCGTGCTCGAACCGCGGCGACCTCGACGAGCGCTTCTGCGACGAGGACAAGAACCTGATCGCGGACCTGCCGAAAGACGCGAAGCAGTGGCAGAACCCCGCCACGCTCATCTTCTCGTACACGCCGGTCGAGGATCCCGCGGTCTACGAGAACGTCTTCGACGACTTCATGACCCACCTCGCCAAGGTCACGGGCAAGAAGGTGCGCTGGTTCCCGGCCGAGTCGTACGCGGCGCAGGTCGAAGCGCTGCGCTCCGGGCGCCTGCACATCGCGGGTGTCGCGACCGGCCCCACGCCCTACGCGGTCAACCTCGCCGGCTTCGAGCCCATCGTCTCGATGATGAAGCCCGACGGCAGCATCGGCTACAAGCTGCAGGTCATCACGCACAAGGACAGCCCGATCAAGTCGATCGCCGATCTCAAGGGCAAGCGGGTGGCGCACGTGACCCCGTCGTCCAACTCCGGCGACCTCGCGCCGCGCGCGCTCTTCACCTCCATGGGCGTGACCCCGGGCAAGGACTACGAGGTGCTCTTCTCGGGCAAGCACGACAACTCGATCATGGGCGTGGTGAACAAGGACTACGACGCCGCACCCGTCGCTTCCACCGTGGTGGACCGCATGCAGGCGCGCGGCATGTTCAAGGCCGGCGACCTGCGCGTGGTGTATGAATCGGCGCCCTTCCCGCGCACCGCCTTCGGCGTGCCGTACAACCTCGATCCCACGCTCAAGGCGAAGATCAAGGAGGCGTTCCTCACCTTCGACTTCAAGAACTCCAAGATCGGCAAGGAGTTCAAGGACAGCGACAAGTTCGGCGCCATCGACTACAAGGAAGCGTGGCGCGACGTGCGCACGATCCAGCAAACGTCGGGCGTGAAGTACACGCAGGAGGCGCTGGGCAAGCTCGGCAAGAAGGCCGAATAGTGCCGGCGCTCCTCGCGATCGAGGGGCTCGCCAAGGTCTATCGCGGAGGACAGCGTGCGCTCGACGGGGTGAGCTTCACCGTCGAGCGTCCCGAGGTTATCGCCGTGATCGGGTCCTCGGGCGCGGGCAAGAGCACCCTCATCCGCTGCATCAACCGGCTGGTCGAGCCCACCTCGGGCCGCATCCGCCTGGGCGACGTGGACGTCGTGGCCGCACCGCGCACGGAGCTGCGGCGGATCCGGCGGCGCATCGGGATGATCTTCCAGGAGTTCAACCTGGTCGAGCGCCTCACCGTCATGGAGAACCTGCTCTCCGGGCGGCTGGGCTCGGTGGGCTTCTTCGCCTCGCTCGCGCGCCGCTATCCGCCCGCGGACATCTCCAACGCCTTCGCGCTGCTCGACCGCGTGGGCCTCGCCGGCTACCACGACAAGCGCGCGGACGCGCTCTCCGGCGGGCAGCGCCAGCGCGTGGGCATCGGCCGCGCCCTCATGCAGGAGCCGGACCTGCTGCTGGTCGACGAGCCCACCGCGAGCCTCGATCCCAAGACCGCGCGCCAGATCATGCGCCTCATCCGCGAGCTGGCGGTCGAACGCGCGCGCCCGGCGCTCATCAACATCCACGACGTGGCGCTCGCGCAGGATTTCTCCGATCGCGTGATCGGGCTCAAGTCCGGGCGCGTGGCCTTCGACGGGCCACCCTCGGGCCTCACGCCCGCGGTCCTCACCGACATCTACGGCGAGGAGGATTGGAGCCGCACGATCCGCAAGGCGGAAGAGGAAACGGCGTGAGCTCGGTGGCCTATCCCACGCATTGGCGGCCGCCGCCCTTCCTGCGCACGCGCACGCGCCAGAACCTCGCGATCGTCGCGGCCATCGCGTACTGCATCTGGGCGGTCGCGGGGCTCAACATCGACCCCAACCGCGCGCTCGCCGGATTCGGCCGCGCCTGGGACCTGGTCGCGCGGATGTTCCCGCCGGACTTCGCCCGCCACGAGCTGCTCGTGAAGGGCATGGTGGAGAGCCTGCAGATGGCCTTGGCCGCCACGCTGGCGGGACTCGTCCTCAGCGTCCCGCTCGGCATCGCCGCGGCCTCGAACCTCGCGCCGCGGCCGGTCTACCTCTTCGCGCGCGCCGTGATCGTCGTCGGGCGCACGTTCCACGAGATCATCATCGCGATCTTCTTCGTGAAGCTCTTCGGCTTCGGCCCGGTCGCGGGCCTGCTCACGCTCGCCTTCGCCTCCATGATCTTCCTCGCCAAGATGCTCGCCGAGGACATCGAGAACGTCCGCGCGGGCCCGATCGAGGCGATGCGGGCCACGGGCGCGGGCTTCGGGCAGGTGGTGGTGTACGCGATCGTGCCGCAGGTGCTCTCGCGCGCCACGGGCGTGGCCATCTACCGGCTCGACGCCAACGTGCGCCACTCCACCGTGATCGGCATCGTGGGCGCCGGCGGGATCGGGCAGACGCTCTCGGCTTCCTTCTCGCGTTACGACTACGACTTCGCCGCGGCGATCCTGCTCTCGATCATCGCGCTCGTGGCGCTGGGCGAGTGGTTCAGCGACTGGATGCGCCGGAGGATGCGGTGAGCGCGGTCGCGAAGCGCTATCCCGAGGTCTGGCGCCGCCGCACGCCGAAGGAGTCGATCGCCGCGTGGCTCTCGGTGGCCGCGGTCGCGTTCCTCGCGGCGTGGTCGGTTTCCGCGCTCGAGATCGAATGGGCCTTCTTCGCCGATGCGCACGAGCAGGCCGCGGACCTCGTGGGCCGCATGTGGCCGCCGCGGTGGTCGTACCTGCCCTCGATCCTGAAGCCGCTGCTCGAGACCATCCACATCGCCACGCTCGGCACCGCCATCGGCCTCGTGTTCTCCATCCCGATCGCGTTCCTCGCCGCCCGCAACACGACGCTGAACGGCTTCACATGGGCCGTGGGCCGCGCGCTCCTGGTGGCCTCGCGCTCGGTGAACACCGTGATCTGGGGGCTCGTGTTCGTCGCCATCTTCGGGCCCGGGCCGCTCGCCGGCGTGGCGGCGGTGGCGGCGCGCTCGGTCGGGTTCCTCGCCAAGCTCCTGGCCGAGGCGATCGAGGAAGCCGCCGAGGGACCGATCGAGGCGATCCGGGCAACCGGCGCCGGGACCGGGCAGGTGTACCTCATCGGGATCTTCCCGCAGGTGATCCCCGTGGTGCTCGGCACGACCGTGTATCGGTGGGACATCAACATCCGCGAGTCAAGCGTGCTCGGCTTCGTGGGCGCCGGCGGCATCGGCCTGCAGCTCTACGCCTCGATCAACCAGTTCGCCTGGCAGCAGGTGCTGGTGGTGCTCGTGGCGATCCTCATGGTGGTGCTCCTGAGCGAGGCGATCTCCGCCTACGTCCGTGCCCGCATCTCCTGAGGCCGATTACGGCGGCGTGATCGCCTTCGAGCGCGTGCGTGACCTCGCGCGCGACCACGACGGATTCATCGTGGACCAATGGGGAGTCATGCACGACGGCACGAAGCCCTACGCCGGGGCGATCGAGTGCCTCGCCCAGCTGCACGCGGCCGGCAAGCACGTGGTGGTGCTGTCGAACACGGGCCGCCCGAGGGTGGAGAACATCCGCATGCTGGCCGGGATGGGCTTCGATGCGCGCCATTTCGACCGCTTCGTGGCCGCCGGCGAAGATGCCCGCGAGGCGATCGAGCGGCGCGCCACGCCCTTCCACGCGAAGCTCGGGCGCCGCTATTACGCATTCACGCGTGGGGACGACGACGTGTCGCTGGTGGAAGGAATCGGGCTCGAGCGCGTGGCCCGCGTCGCCGAGGCCGACTTCCTCATCGTGATCGGCATCGACTCGCCGCGCCTCAGGGTGGCCGACTACGAGCCGCAGCTCGCGGAGGGCGCCGCCAGGGACCTACCGATGATCTGCGCCAACCCCGACATCGTCCGTCCATCGCCGCAGGGCCTGCTCGACGCGCCGGGGGCGCTCGCGCAGCGCTACGAAGCGCTGGGGGGCGAGGTTTTCTACCACGGCAAGCCGCACGCGGCGATCTACGGCTCGTGCCTCGCGGCGCTTCCCGGAGTGCCGAAGGAACGCGTCGTCTGCGTGGGCGACTCGATCGAGCACGACATCCTCGGGGCCTCGCGTGCAGGCTTGAAAAGCGCCTTCGTGACCGGAGGGATTCACGCGGAGGACCTGGGCGCCGCCTGGGGACGGCTACCGGAGGCGGCCGCCTGGGAGGGATTCGCGCAGGACGTTGTCGCCCGCCCCGACTACCTGCTTCCCGCCTTCGTCTGGTAACACCGGGGGCCCGGTGTCAGGGCGACTCCGAAGGATCGAAGTCGAGCTCCACCTTCGCGCCCATCGGGTCATGGCAGAAGAGCTGCCAGATGCGCGTACCGGCTTGCTGGCGCACGACGTGCTCGACTCCGTGCCGCTTCATGCGCGCCACGGTCGCCCCGAGGTCGCTCGCGCTGAAGGCCATGTGGTCGATCACGCCCGCCGGCGGCAGCGAGCTCACCTTCGACACGTGCAGGATCGCGCGGCCGCCGGCGTAGAACCAAGCGCCTTCGAATCCCAGGTGCGGCCGGTCGCCCTCGGTGAGCCCGATGACGTCGCGGTAGAACCGGCGCGTCTTCTCGACGTCGTCGGTCAGCACGTTGAAATGATTCATCCCGCTAATGGCCATCTCATCCCTCCCTTCAAGCCAGTCGAGCGACCTTCAGCACTTCCTCGAAGGCGGGATCAGCGCTGCGTGAAGGAAACCAGCTCGATGCGATCGGCATACAGGGTCTTGACGTGGCCCATTACCACCCTGCGGCGGACCTCTTCCTTGGCAACGGCCATCCGCACGCGTCCGGGAGCTTCCCACCGCACGGCGCTTGTCTCGAAGTCCGGACGGCCCGGGAGCCGGTTCACGCCGCTCGCCTCGATCCGGAAGCAGTCGAACGTCCCCGCGGGCACCGTGATCGTCTCGCGCGCGACCACCCGGAAATGCAGCATGACCGAGCCGATGAGCTTCCCGCCCCTGGAGCTCTCGAATCGCGTCGACCACTTCTTGCCGATGGCGTATTCGAGCGGCTGGTCCTGCCGCGGCGTCACCTCGCGGCCGTCACGGAACCGCACCTGGTTGCCGAGCAAATCGCGGATCGCCTTCCCGTCATTGAAGACGACGTGCTCGCCGGTGATCGCAGTTACCGAGCTGGTGTACCGCTCGGGCTTCTTCCCGAAGAGCGTCTTGTCGAACCGGTCGTAGGTGAAGCTGTCGCCCACCCGGAAGCGCGTGTCGGCCCGGGCGGTGCCTGCGGTGAAGGGATTGCCCTCGGACGATACCGCCTCGACCCGCTTCTCGCCGGCGCCGGCGAGCAGCCGGTCGAGGCGATGCTGGGCGAGCTCCGCGAACCTGCCGCTCGGGTAGCGGCCGAGGTAAGCCTCGATCGGCGCGGGCTCGCTCGCCTGCCGTGCTCGCTCGAACATCGCCGCCTCATCGGCGAATTCGCGTTCCTCCTCCTGCGCGGAAAGCTTGCGCAGCTGCTCCGGGGGAAGGAAGTAGAAATCGTCCTCGAGCGAGGTGCTTTCCCACGGAACCTGACGGCCGCCCGAGGCCCGGCGCACGCCCAGGCGCACGCGCTTGAATATGTCCTCGATCCGCGCCTCGCGCACCTTCATCTCCTGCAGCAGGCTCCCGGTGTAGAGCCCGTGGGCGCCGGGACCATCGTCCGCGGCGTTTCCGGGGGCCGTGGAGTACGCGAGGAGCGTGCGCAGCGGCGCGTCCATCTGCGAAAGCCCCTTCTGTCCCGGGCCCGCGGCCGGCCCGAAGGGATTGTCGCGGCAGGCGTCGAGGATGATGAGGTTCATCGGGTTGGCCGCCCCGCGCAGGCCTCCGACCAGCGTCGTGAGGTCGATGCACTGCGAGGCGATATCCCCCGGCTCCAGGACGCGGGTGTCGACGGGCAAGAGGTAATTGCGCCAATCGAGCTGCACACCGTGTCCCGCGAAATAGAACGCGCCGACGGCGTTGCGGGTGGCAAGGGCCCGCGTGTATGCGCCGATCGCGTCGATCATCTCCCGGCGGGGGGCGTCCTCGAGGAGGGTCACTTCGAAGCCGCAGGCACGCAATGCGCCGGCGATCGCACGCGCGTCGTTGCCGGCGTTCCTCAGCGCGTTCACGTTCCGGTAGGCGGAGTTGCCCACGACGAGCGCAACCTTGGGAGCGCGCAGCAGCCTGCCCGCGCCCTCGGACTGGGCGCGGACCAGCGCCCAGGGCAACGGCAGGAAGAGCGATCCCGCGACGAGGGCACCCTGCAGCACGCGGCGACGGTGAACCGAGCCGCGCCCGTCGCTCATGCCAGCGGCGCCGCCTTCAGCACTTCCTCGAACGTGGTGATGCCCTGCGCGACCTTGGTCGCGCCGGAAAGACGCAGCGGGCGCATCCCGGCCTTGTAGGCTGCCGCGGTGAGCGCCACGATGTCCGTCCTGTCGGAGATCAGGTGCTTGAGCTCACGCGTGAGCGACATGATCTCGTAGATGCCCACGCGCCCCATGTAACCGGTCTGGCGGCACTCCAGGCAGCCGACCGCGCGGTAGACGATCTCGGGTGGCGAGGCCTTGAACGGCGTGAGGACCGAGTTCCAGAGCCGGTGGTCTTCCTCCCGGTTGAAAGAGATCTTCTCCTTGCAATGCGGGCAGAGCGTGCGCACCAGCCGTTGGGCCATGACGCCCAGCAGTGTCGAATTGAGCAGGTAGGCCGGCACGCCGAGGTCCAGCAGGCGGGTGATCGAGGTCGGCGCGTCGTTGGTGTGCAGCGTCGAGAAGACGAGGTGGCCGGTGAGCGCCGCCTGGATCGCCATGTCCGCCGTCTCGTAGTCGCGGATCTCGCCCACCATGATGATGTCCGGGTCCTGGCGCATGAGCGCCTTCACCCCGGCGGCGAACGTGAGGTCGAGGTCCGCCAGCACCTGCATCTGGTTCAGGCGGTTGTCGATCATCTCGATCGGGTCTTCGATCGTGCAGACGTTCACCTCGGGCGTGGCGACCTGCTTGAGCGTCGTGTAGAGGGTCGTGGTCTTGCCCGAGCCCGTGGGGCCGGTCACGAGCACGATGCCGCCCGGCTCGTGGATCAGCCTCTGCCAGGTGTCGTGCTCCTCCTGCGCGAAGCCCAGGTCCTTGAAGTCGCGCATCAGGACGTCGGGGTCGAAGATGCGCATCACGAGCTTCTCGCCGTGCGCGGTGGGCAGCGTCGAGAGGCGAAGCTCGATCTCCTCGCCGTCCGGCATGCGCGTCTTGATGCGCCCGTCCTGGGGTCGGCGCTTCTCGACCACGTCCATGCGGCCGAGGATCTTGATGCGCGAAGTCATCGCCACGCACACCGAGAAGGGGAACTGGTAGACCTCGTGCAGCACGCCGTCGATGCGGAAGCGCAGGATGCCGATGTCGCGCCTGGGCTCGAGGTGGATGTCGCTCGCGCGCTGGTCGAAGGCGTACTGCCACAGCCAGTCGACCA
>CAMPHL010000058.1 GCA_946885905.1 uncultured Pseudomonadota bacterium
CCTTCGGATCGGTCTGGGTGCGGATCCAGCGCGCCAGCGTGTCCAGCGCCATGCGCCAGAAGCCGTGCAGCGCCCAGATGTGCAGGCGGTAGAGCGAGAGGTAGAAGAGCTTCGCGACCAGCCCCTCGACGCGCAGCGACCCACCGCCGATGAATCCCATCAGCGTGCCCACGGTCTCGTAGTTGCCGAGCGACACCAGCGAGCCGAAGTCGCGGTAGTGGAAGTCCTTCGGCGGCTGGCCGGCGAGGCGGCGCTTGATCGTCTTCACCATGTGGCTCGACATCTGGTGCGCCGACTGCGCGCGCGGTGGGACGTTCCTTCCTTCGCGCCAGGCCACCGCGGCGCAATCTCCGATCGCGAAGATGTCGACGTCGCGCGTGGCCTGCAGGGTCTGGAGCACGACCAGCTGGTTCGAGCGATTGGTCTCGAGCCCGTCGATCTCCCGCAGGACCTCGGGGCACTTGATGCCTGCGGCCCAGACCGCGAAGTCGGCCGCGACCTCGTGCCCGCTCTTCGTCTTCAAGCTGGCGGCGGTCACTTCCACCACGGGGTCTCCCACGAGCACCTTGACGCCCAGTCCCTCGAGCGTGGCCATCGCGCCCTTCACGATGTGGTCGGGCAGTCCCGGGAGGATCCGCGGCCCGGCCTCGAGGATGGTGAGCTTGATCTGCCGCGCGGGATCGAAATTCTGCAGCCCGTAGGCGGCAAGCACGCGGATGGTGTTGTGCAATTCCGCCGCCAGCTCGACGCCCGTGGCCCCGGCCCCCACGATCGCGATGTCGATCACGCGCCCGTCGGCGGCGAAGTTGGCGCGGAAGCAGGTATTCACGAGTCGCCTGTGGAAGAGGTGCGCCTGCCAGGTGTTGTCGATGGTGAAAGCGTGGTCGCGCACTCCCGGCGTGCCGAAGTCGTTGGACTCGCTTCCGACCGCGATCACCAGCGTGTCGTAGGGGATGCGGCGGGCGGGCAGGATCTCGACGCCTTCGTCGTCGACGACCGGCGCCACGAGGATGTGCTTCGCCCGGCGCTCGAGCCCCGCCAGCGCCCCGAGCACGAAGGTGAAATGGTGCCAGCGCGCCTGCGCGAGGTAGTCGAGCTGGTGCGCGTGCATGTCCATGCTGCCGGCGGCGACCTCGTGCAGGAGCGGCTTCCACAGGTGCGTGCGGCTGCGGTCGACGAGGGTGACGCGGGCCTTCGTGCCCTTGCCGTAGCTGTCGCCCAGCTGCGTCGCGAGCTCGAGCCCGCCGGCGCCGCCGCCGACCACCACGATGCGGTTCATCCCTTGTCGTGCAGGGTCTTCAGCAGCGCGGCGAAGAGCTTGGCGTTGGCGGCGACGATCTCGCCCGACTCCATGTAGCCCTCGTTGCCGTCGAAGTCGCCGACGAGGCCGCCGGCCTCGCGGATGAGGAGCGCGCCGGCGCACATGTCCCAGGGCGAAAGGCCGCGCTCCCAGAAGCCGTCATAGCGCCCGGAGGCGACGTAGGCGAGGTCCAGCGCCGCCGCGCCCGCCCGGCGCACGCCCGAGGTCGCCTTCATCACGTTCTTGAGCATGCGCAGGTAATCGTCGACACGGTCGATCACCTTGAAGGGAAAGCCCGTGCTGATGAGGGCCCCGTCCATCTTGTCGACCTTGCTCACGCGGATGCGGCGGTCGTTCAGGTAGGCGCCCGCGCCCTTGGTCGCGGTGAAGAGCTCGTTGCGCGTGGGATCGAACACCACGGCCTGGGCGGCCTTTCCCTTGTGGAGCAGGCCGATCGAGACGCAGTACTGCGGCACGCCGTGCAGGAAATTGGTGGTCCCGTCGAGCGGGTCGATCACCCACAGGTACTCGGCCTGCTTGTCCTTGTAGCCGCTTTCCTCGGCGAGGAAGCCGTGGTCCGGATAGGCGTCCTTGAGCGTGCGGATGATCACGTCCTCGGCGGCGTGGTCGACTTCGGAGACGAAATCGTGCTGCCGCTTGGTGCGGATTGTGAGCTTGTCCACGTCGAAGGAAGCGCGGGTGATGATCGTCCCGGCCTTGCGGGCGGCCTTCACGGCCGTGTTGAGCATGGGATGCATAATCGTCGTAATTTTACTATGCCGCTCCGGGTCGTCCTCTCGCATCCCAGCCATCCCGGCAACATCGGCGCCGCCGCGCGCGCGATGAAGACGATGGGGTATGCCGACCTCGCGTTGGTTCGACCGCGCCACTTCCCCGATCCCGATGCGACCGCGATGGCCGCAGGCGCGGATGACGTGCTTGCCGGCGCGCGCTTGTTCGATTCGCTCGAGGCGGCGCTCGCGGGCTGCACGCTCGCCGCGGGCTTCAGCGCGCGTGGCCGCGACCTGTCGCATCCACCAGTGGCGCTGCGCGAAGCCGCGCCGGAGCTGGTCGCCGTCGCAGCCGACGCAACAGTGGCACTCGTTTTCGGCAACGAGACCTCGGGCCTGTCGAACGAGGAGCTGCTGCGCTGCCAGCGACTGGTGCACATTCCCGCAAATCCCGCGTATTCGTCGCTCAATCTGGCCGCCGCGGTGATGGTCGCCTGCTACGAGCTCGCGACGACCTCGGCTGCGCATGCCTTGCCGCCGTCGGGCGGGGGAGAAGCCGCGACGCACGCAGACATCGAGGGCTTCATCGCGCACCTGCAGTCTTCGGTGGTGGAGTCGGGCTACGTCGATCCGGCCAATCCCGGGCGCTTCGCGGAGCGCATGCGGCGGCTCTTCGCGCGGAGCGGCCTCGAGCGCGAGGAAGTGCGCGTGATGCGCGGGATGCTGGCCGCGTTCGAGCGGAAGATGCGGCGCTAGCCTCCGAATGCCCTAATCGGCCGCGGGTTGGGGACGCGCCAAGGGAACCGGCGCAAGGGCGAACCAGGCCCAGAGGCCCATCGCGAAAATGAGCAACGCGGCCGAGAGGAACATCGACGGCAGTCCCGCATGCTCCGCGAGCGAGCCGCCCACTGCCATGCCCAGGCCCAGCCCGCTCACGATGAAGGTCGACGACCACGTGAACGCCTCGGTCGCGTATTTCGGCGGCGCCAGCCGTGACACGAGCACGGCATGCGCGGTGAGCGTCGGCGCGATGAGCGCGCCGGAAAGGAAAGCGAGCACGCCGAAGAACACCGGATCGAGCCACGCGGCATGCGCACCGAACGGAATCGCCATCAGCAGCATGCACACCGCGAACTGCCGCTCGATCGGCGCCTTGAAGTGCAGGCCTCCGTAGATCGCGCCGCCCATGGCGCTGCCGAGCGAATTGATCGCGAGCAGCACGCCGGCCAGCGCGCCCATGCCGAGGAAGGTGGAGAAGGCCGGGTATCCGACTTCGAGGATGCCGAACCCGGTGGTGATCCCGAGCATCGCGATGAACACCACGACCAGGCGCGGCTCGGTGAGCGGGCCCAGGAGGTGGCGTTCGGTCGCCGGGACGCGCTTGAAGAGCGAGAGCGCGCCCGATCCCACGTAGATCACCGCCGAGGCCGCCACGACCCCGATGGTGAGCGCGAAGGCCGCGGTGGCCCCGAAGAACGCCAGCATGAACGCCACGATCGCCGGTCCGAGCGTGAAGTTGAGCTCGATCAGCACCGCATCCATGGCGAAGGCCGTGCGGCGATCCTCTTCATCGTCGAAGAGGTGGCGCCACATCGTGCGGGTGAGCGTAGTGATCGGGTTCGCGAAGATGCCGGCCGTCGCTGCGAGGATCGCGATCGCGATGAAGGGCATGCGCGCCAGGGTCGCGGCCATCAGCCCGCAGAGCGCGAGCGTGGTGACGACGGCCGTCACGCGCAGCAGCCGGTCGGGCCCGTACCGATCGATGATGCGTCCCTGCACGGGCGCAGCGATCGCCATCGAGACGAAGTTCACGCCGACCGCGAGCCCCGCGAGCGCGAAGTTGCCCAGCGCTTCGCGCAGGAACATGAGCATCGAGAAGCCCACCATCCCGATCGGCATGCGCGACAGGAAGGCCACGACAAGCAGGCGGCCCACGTGCGGGCGCCGCGCGAACTCGACGTATTTGCGTGCGATGCCCTTCACTTCGGGAATGCCTTGGATGCGGTGGGGGAATACTTGATGATTTTACTCGGGAATGCGTAAACTGCCCTCATGTTCAGCCGCATCCGTGAAGACATCCGCTGCGTTTTCGACCGCGATCCCGCGGCGCGCTCGGTCTTCGAGGTCATCACCTGCTATCCGGGCTTCCACGCCCTGCAGCTTCACCGCTTCAACCATTGCCTTTGGGCGCTCGGCCTTCGCTGGCTCGCCCGGCTGGGCTCGCACATCACGCGCTTCCTCACCGGCATCGAGATCCATCCCGGCGCGACCATCGGCCGGCGCGTATTCATCGACCACGGCATGGGCGTGGTGATCGGCGAGACCGCGGAGATCGGCGACGACTGCACGCTCTATCACGGTGTCACGCTCGGCGGCGTTTCATGGGACAAGGGCAAGCGCCATCCGACGTTGGGCAAGAACGTGGTGGTGGGCGCGGGCGCCAAGATCCTCGGCCCGTTCACGGTAGGCGATGGCGCGAAAGTCGGCTCGAATTCGGTCGTGGTGAAGCCGGTGCCCGCGGGCGCCACGGTCGTCGGCATTCCGGCGCGCATCGTGGAGCACGCCGCGGAGCTCAAGGAGGGCGCGCGCATGGCCTTCGACGCCTATGCCGTGAGCGCGGACCTGGACGATCCGCTGAACAAGGTCCTGCTCACTCTCGGCACGCGCACCGAGGACATCGACGGGCGCCTGGCCGAGATCCTGCGCCGCCTGGACGAGCTCGAATCGGCCCGGCAGGAGCCGCCGCGCGTCGCTTCCGGCCGGCATTAAAAGCTTTTACTTCAGTGGATTAGCCGGAATTCCCATTCTTGACTAATTTACTCGGATTTCTGTATACTTGAGGAAATCACTCGGGTTTGACGACCTTCCCGTAGAGGACACCCATGAGGCTCACCACCAAAGGCCGCTTCGCCGTAACCGCGATGCTGGACCTCGCGCTGCATGCCGATCGCGGTCCCGTCTCGCTCGCCGCCATCAGCGCGCGCCAGAAGATCTCGCTCTCCTATCTCGAGCAGCTCTTCGGGAAGCTGCGCCGCCGCGAGCTCGTCGAGAGCGTCCGCGGGCCGGGCGGCGGCTACAACCTCGCTCGCGATGCCGCCGAGGTTTCGATCGCGGACATCGTCCGGGCGGTGGAGGAGCCGATCGATTCGACGCAGTGCGGCGGCCGCGAGAACTGCCACGATAACCAGCGCTGCATGACCCACGATTTGTGGGTCGAGCTGAACACCACCGTCTACGACTTCCTCGAAGGCGTGAAGCTCTCCAACCTGGTCGAGCGCCAGCGCACCAAGCCCGTGTCGATGGTGCGCTCCGGCAAGGCGCGCGATTCCGAAGCCATCACCGCGTAGGGCAGCCCCATGACCGCACGCAAGCATCCGATCTATCTCGATTACTCCGCCACCACTCCGGTCGACCCGCGCGTGGCCGAGAAGATGATCCCGTGGCTCACCGAGCACTTCGGCAACCCGGCTTCGCGCAGCCACGCCTTCGGCTGGGAGGCGGAGCAGGCCGTGGAGAACGCGCGCGCCGAGGTGGCAGCGCTGGTCCATTGCGACCCGAAGGAGATCGTCTGGACCTCGGGCGCCACGGAGTCGGACAACCTCGCGATCAAGGGCGCGGCGTATTTCTACAAGGCGAAGGGCAAGCACCTCGTCACCATGAAGACCGAGCACAAGGCCGTGCTCGACACCATGCGCGAGCTGGAGCGCCAGGGCTTCGAGGTGACTTACCTCGATCCGAAGCCCGATGGCCTGCTCGACCTCGAGGCTTTCAAGGCGGCGCTGCGTCCCGACACCATCGTGGTGTCGATCATGCACGTGAACAACGAGATCGGCGTGATCCAGCCGATCGCCGAGTTGGGCGAGATCTGCAGGTCGAAGGGCATCATCTTCCACGTCGATGCCGCCCAGTCGACCGGCAAGGCGCCCATCGACCTCGCGACGTTGAAGGTCGACCTGATGAGCTTCTCCGCCCACAAGACCTACGGGCCCAAGGGCATCGGCGCGCTTTTCATCCGCAGGAAGCCGCGGGTGCGCCTGGAGGCCCAGATGCACGGGGGCGGGCACGAGAAGGGGTTCCGTTCCGGAACGCTGCCGACGCACCAGATCGTGGGCATGGGCGAGGCCTTCCGCATCGCGCGCGTCGAGATGGATGCCGAGCGCGAGCGCATCCGCATGCTGCGCGACCGGCTGCTCGCCGGCATCAGGGACATGGAAGAGGTCTACCTGAACGGCGACCTCGAGCATCGCGTGCCGCACAACCTCAACGTGAGCTTCAACTACGTCGAGGGCGAGTCGCTCATCATGGGCATGAAGGAGCTCGCCGTGTCTTCGGGCTCGGCCTGCACGTCCGCGAGCCTCGAGCCCTCCTACGTGCTGCGGGCGCTGGGCCGCAACGACGAGCTCGCCCACAGCTCGATCCGCTTCACCCTGGGGCGCTTCACCACGGAGCAAGACATCGATTTCGCGGTCAAGCTCATCAAGGAGCGCATCGGCAAGCTGCGCGAGATGAGCCCGCTGTGGGAGATGTACAAGGATGGAATCGATCTGAACGCGGTGCAGTGGGCGGCGCACTAGAAGTTATCAGGAGACTGACATGGCATACAGCGACAAAGTCATCGATCACTACGAGAACCCGCGCAACGTCGGTTCATTCAAGAAGGACGAGTCGGGCGTGGCCACCGGGATGGTGGGCGCGCCTGCGTGCGGCGACGTGATGAAGCTGCAGATCAAGGTCAACAAGGACGGCGTCATCGAGGACGCGAAGTTCAAGACCTACGGCTGCGGCAGCGCCATCGCTTCGTCTTCCCTGGTCACCGAATGGGTGAAGGGCAAGACGGTGGACGAGGCCGCGGGGATCAAGAACACCCAGATCGCCGAGGAGCTCGCGCTCCCGCCGGTCAAGATCCACTGCTCGATCCTCGCCGAGGACGCGATCAAGGCCGCCGTCGCCGACTACAGGAAGAAGTACGGCGGCGAGGCCCAGGCCCCGGTCGAGAAGGCCGCGGAGTAGACAGACATGGCCGTCACCCTCACCGACCGCGCTGCGCAGCACGTCCAGCGCTACATCGCCAAGCGCGGCAAGGGCGTGGGCCTGCGCCTGGGCGTGAAGACCACGGGCTGCTCGGGCCTCGCCTACAAGCTCGAGTTCGCCGACGAGATCGCGCCGGAGGACCACACCTTCGAGACCAACGGCGTGCGCGTGCTCATCGACCCCAAGAGCCTCGCCTACCTCGACGGCACCGAGCTCGACTTCGTGCGCGAGGGCCTGAACGAGGGGTTCAAGTTCAACAACCCCAACGAGAAGGACCGTTGCGGTTGTGGAGAGTCCTTCAACGTCTGACGTTCTTGGATTTCTCGCGCAATCACTTCGAGCTGCTGGGGCTGCCGCTCGCCTACGCGATCGATCCCTCGCGGCTCGAGGCGGGCTACAGGAAGCTCCAATCCCACGTCCATCCTGACCGCTTCGCGGCGGGCAGCGAGGCCGAACGGCGCGTGGCCATGCAGTGGGCGGCGCGCGCCAACGAGGCCTACCGGACGCTCAGGGATCCGGTCGGGCGCGCACGCTACCTGCTCTCGCTCAAGGGCTTCGAGACCGGCGAGGAGAGCAATACCGCCATGCCGCCGGACTTCCTCATGCAGCAGATGGAATGGCGCGAGACCGTGGCCGCAGCCGCGGGCGCGCGCGACACGGCGCGCCTCGAGGAGTTGCGCGAGGAACTGCGCGAGGAGCGCTCCGCGATGCTGCGGATGCTCGAGCGCGCCATCGACGCGGACTCTAACTACGATGCCGGCTGCTCGCTGGTAAGGAAGCTGCGCTTCATCGACAAGCTCGATGAAGAGATCGACGAGGCCCTCGCATGAGCGCGAGCGCGGCGGCACGGCGCCGCATCGAGGCCGCGCACCGCTACGGGGCGATCTACCGCGGGGGCCTCGCCAGCCACCATCCGATGGCCATCGCGGCGCTCGACGCCATGGGTGCGTCCGAGACGGACCTGGACCTCTTCGAGGCGCACTATCTGCCCCAGCTCGAGCCCATGCCCAGCGCCGTCGTTACCATCCAGGACGGGGACGAGGCCGCGCACCTGGGCTCGCCCCGCGCCTTTCCCGAGTGGCTCGCGTATTTCGAATCGGCGATCGCGCGTGAAGGCAACGACCCGGTGCTGCGCCGCTGGGTCGACCGGTTGATCCCGGCGGTCGCGGCCGGCGCGTTCCATGGCGCCATCCGCACCGCCTTCGCGATCGAATCGGAAGCGCAGGACGAGGCGGCGCACGGCTTGGCCTACTGGGCCAGCGCGTACACGACGCTTCCGCAGCCCGCGCAGCCCTCGGGGAAGCGCTCGCCGGACGAAGTGCTGGCCGCGATCGCCGCCGATCCGGCCCGCGCCGGCAAGCGCCTTCCGGGCACCGGTATCATCGCGCGCGCATCGGCCGCCGCGCGCCTGCCGGAGTTCGCGGGCTACGTCGCCAGCCTCGATCCCGATCAGCTCGCGCTGGACGCGATCGCCCGCGCGGCGCTGAAGGCCTACGCAGGTTCGGGGGACTTTGCGATGCTGCACGGTGTGACCGGCGTGCATGCATTTCGCGTGCTCGGGCCCTATGCGAGCGATTCCGGCGCGGCGCTGCAGGACCTTTGGGCCGCGCTCGTGGCGACCTACATCGGCGCCGGCGCCCCCGCCGTCGATGGTTGGGGCCTGGAAGGCGACGACTCGCTCGACTGGCCGGATATCCACGCGCGGGCGGTGAAGCGCGAGGACGAGCACGACATCAAGCTCGCGTACTCGTGCTGGCGCGAATGGCAGCACCGCGGCGACGACCTGTACCGGCGCGCGGCCAGCGCGCGCGTCACCTGACATGGCCCTCCTCCAGATTTCCGAGCCGGGAGAATCGTTCGATCCGCACCAGCGCAAGCTCGCGGTGGGCATCGACCTGGGAACCACGCATTCGCTCGTGGCGGCCGTGCGCAGCGGCTCCTCCGAGGTGATCGCCGACGCCCAGGGACGCGCGCTGCTGCCCTCGATCGTGCGCTACCACAAGACCGGCCGCGTGGACGTGGGCTACGAGGCGCGCGCGGCGCAAGCCGACGATCCCGCCAACACGATCGTCTCGGTGAAGCGCTTCATGGGCCGTGGGGTCGCGGACGTGGCCAAGTACGGCGCGCTGCCATATCACTTCGTCGAAGGTCCCGGCATGGTAGCGGTCGAGACCGCGGCCGGCGTGCGTTCGCCGGTCCAGGTATCCGCCGAGATCCTGGGGGCGCTGCGCGAACGCGCCGAAGCGGCGCTGGGCGGGGAGCTCTTCGGTGTCGTGGTCACCGTTCCCGCCTATTTCGACGACGCGCAGCGCCAGGCGACCAAGGACGCGGCGCGGCTCGCGGGCCTCAACGTGCTGCGGCTGCTGAACGAGCCCACCGCCGCCGCGATCGCCTATGGCCTCGACCACGCCTCCGAAGGCACCTTCGCGGTCTTCGACCTGGGCGGCGGCGGTGGGC
>CAMPHL010000059.1 GCA_946885905.1 uncultured Pseudomonadota bacterium
CAGCAAGGCGTAGAGGATGATGCCGCCGGCCAGGGCCACGAGGCTCATCAGGAATGGCGTGGTGAAGCCGTGCCAGACGGCGAGGCTGTAGGCGGGCGCCTGCGCTCCCAGCACCGAGCGCACCGCGATGTCGAGGAAGGGCCCGATGGTGATCGCGGGCAGGATCCCGACCGCGAGGCAGGCGACCACCAGCAGCTCGATGGGGAATCGCATCCAGCGCGGCGGCTCGCGCGGCGTGCTGGGAAGGCCCTCGGGGGGCGGGCCGAGGAACACGTCGTGGACGAAACGCGCCGAGTACGCGACGCTGAAGATGCCCCATGCCGTGGCCACGTAGGGCAGCGCAAGGTCGAAAACGCGCGACGGGCCCTCGGCGCCGAGGGCCTCGGCGAAGAACATCTCCTTCGAGAGGAACCCGTTCAGCAGCGGCACGCCCGCCATCGCGGCGGCGGCGACCGTGGCGAGCGTCGCCGTGACCGGCATGAAGCGGTAGAGGCCGTTCAGTCGCCGCATGTCGCGCGTGCCGCATTCGTGGTCGACGATGCCGGCGGCCATGAAGAGCGAGGCCTTGAAGGTCGCGTGGTTGAGCATGTGGAAGATCGCCGCCACGGCCCCCAGTGGCGTGCCCATGCCGAGCAGCACGGTGATGAGCCCCAGGTGGCTCACCGTCGAATACGCCAGCAGCGCCTTGAGGTCGTGCTGGAAGATCGCCACGTAGGCGCCGAGGACCAGCGTGATGAGCCCCGCGGTGCCGACGACCCAGGTCCACGCTTCGGTGCCGGCGAGCACGGGCCACAGGCGCACCATGAGGAAGACGCCCAGCTTCACCATCGCCGCCGAATGCAGGTAGGCCGAGACGGGCGTGGGCGCGGCCATCGCATGCGGGAGCCAGAAGTGGAACGGGAACTGCGCGCTCTTCGTGAGCGTGCCTGCGAGCACCAGCAGCAGAGCGGGAAGGTAGAGCTCGTCCGCGCGGATCAGGTCGGCCGCGGCTGCCAGCGTGTCGAGGTCGTAGCTTCCGGCGATGCGGCCGATGATGAGCACGCCCGCGAAGAGGCACAGTCCCCCGGCCGACGTGATCACCAGCGCCATCCGCGCGCCTTCCCGCGCCGCCAGGTCGCGATGCCAGTAGCCGATCAGGAGGAAGGAGACGAGGCTCGTGAGCTCCCAGAAGAACACGAGCTGGACGAGGTTGCCCGAAAGCACCACGCCCAGCATCGCGCCCATGAAGGCGAGGAAGAACGCGAAGAACCGCGGCACCGGGTCCGAGGGCGACATGTAGTAGCGCGCGTAGAGCACGACCAGGAACCCGATCCCGGTGACGAGCAGCGCGAACACCCATGCGAAGCCGTCCAGCCGCAGCGTGAAATCGATGCCGAGCGACGGGATCCACGGGATGTCGGCGCGAAGCACCGCGCCGGCAAACATCTCGGGATACGCCGCCCAGGTGAGCGCATGCGCGGCGAGCGCGACCGCGCCGGCGAGCCACGCCTCGCGGTTGCGCGCGTTGGCGGGCAACAGGCCCGCGACCGCGCTGCCGGCGAACGGGATCGCCAGCAATGCCATGAGGAGCGCCTCGTGTGACATGCGACCGGAGCCTCGGCTGGGTCAGCGCTCCCCGTAGAGGCGCATGAATTCGGCGATGCGCTGCCTCGCCAGGGACCCGTCCCCGGGCCGCAGCGGCCGGCAAACGTTGGCGAGCATCGCCTCCTTCGAGGCGTCGGGCAGCGCATTCCATTCGTGCAGCGCCGCGTATCCGATCCGCGCGAGGATGCGAACCTCCGAATCGTCGAGCGCGTCGGCTCGCGGCTCCCCGCTGCCGAGCCCGCCGCCCTCGCCTTCCCATCGGGCGAGCGCCTTCCTTCTCAATTTCTCGGCGTCGGTCAGCGGCATCGCGTACTCCTCGGTTTCATCGGAACCTCCCGATGATAACCGGCGCGTGAGCGAGGCTTCTCAGGGTACGGCGGTCGCGTCGAGGTAGCGAGCGCTGCGCTCGTGCTTCACGGGTGCGCGGCGCAGAACGTGGCGACGCGTTTCGCGAGCGCCGGCAGCAGCTCGACCGGGAAGTCGTGGCCCATGCCGTGGACCACCTCGAATTCGGCCCTGCCGCCGCTTTCGTTGATCGCGCGCGCCGTGGCCTGCCCGCACTTCACGTGCAGCAGCGGATCCTCGTCGCCGTGGAGCACGAGGGTGGGGGCCTTGATGCGCTTGACAACCTCGGTGCGGTCGCCGCTTGCGGCGATGGCAAGCAACTGGCGGGCGCCGCCGGGCGGGTTGAACGAGCGGCGCACGTGGCGCCCGATCCATTCGCGCAGGTACTCCTCCGTGGCGGGATACGTCCTGCTGCCGATGATGCGGAAGAGCTGCGTCATCCGCTGGATCGCCGCCTCAACGTCACCGGCCGGTGGGGGCGGCAGGAGCAACGCGCGCAGCGCCCTCGGGCGTGGATTGGGCAGCTTGCGGCTGCCGGTCGTGGACATGACCGAGACCAGGCTCGCGATGCGCTCCGGGGCGGCGGCCGCCAGGTTCTGCGCGATCATGCCGCCCATCGAGGCGCCCACCAGGTGCGCGCGGCCGATGCCGAGCGCGTCCATGAGGCCCAGCGTGTCGCGCGCCATGTCCTCGATGTAGTACGGGGCCTCGAGCGGCAGGCGCAGGAAGTAGCGCAGCGCCTGCTTGTGGATGTCCGGAACGCCGAGATGGTCGAGCCTGCTCGACAGGCCGATGTCGCGATTGTCGAAGCGCACGACGCGGAAACCCTTCTGCGCCAGCATCCGGCAGAACGCATCGGGCCAGGCCACGAGCTGCATGCCCAGGCCCATGACGAGCAGGATCACCGGCGCGGCCGGATCGCCGATCGTTTCGTACTCGAACTCGAGCCGGTCAACCCCGATCCTGGCCACGGTACCGCCAACCCTCGCGGGTGTCAGACACCTTATATCCGTCCTTCGCTCATCTGGTGTCAGACACCGTTTATATCCGTTCTGGTGTCAGACACTATTTATATCCGTCCTTCTCCAGGACATCGGGCGGGGTGGGGAGGAGGCGCTTCGCCGGGACCCGTCCCAGGCCTGGCACAAGTACCTGTCCCAGGCCTGGCACAAGTACCTGTCCCGTACCTGGCCCCGGTTCTTGCCGGGGCAACCAAGCCGGCATCGCGATGTCTGCGGAACACGGGGGCGGGATGCATCCGGCCGGCCATGGGTTCCCGTATCGCCGATAGGCGTTGCATCGAGCGCGCCCAGTGCCTCATCGACCGGCATTATCACAGGAGATTCGTGAATGGAAAGAAAAAAAGCCTCCGACTTCCCTCCCGAGGTGCTGCGCATTTTCGACGGTTACGTGCACGGCTCGATCAGCCGGCGCGAGTTCCTCGACAAGGCGGCGCGCTATGCCGCCGGCGGCGTGACCGCCGCGGCGTTGCTGGAAGCGCTCTCGCCCAACTTCGCATGGGCACAGCAGGTGAAGCCCGACGACGCACGCATCCAGGCCGAACGCGTGAGCTATCCGTCGCCGAAAGGGTCGGGGACCATGAAGGGCTACCTCGCCAGGCCGGCCAAGGGCGGCAAGCAACCCGGCGTGGTCGTGATCCACGAGAACCGCGGCCTCAACCCCTACATCGAGGACGTGGCGCGCCGTCTCGCCGCCGCGGGGTACGTCGCCTTCGCGCCCGATGCGCTCACGCCCGCGGGGGGCTATCCCGGCAACGAGGACCAGGCGCGCGAGATGTTCGCCAAGCTCGACTCGGGCAAGCGCACCGAGGACCTGATCGCCGGCTACGACGCGCTCAAGGCCCGCCCCGAATGCAACGGGAAGATCGGCGTCACCGGCTTCTGCTTCGGCGGCGGCATCGCGGGACTGATGGCCACGCGCATCCCCGAGCTCAAGTGCTCGGCCCCCTTCTACGGCGAGCAGCCCAGCGCGGCCGACACCGCCAAGATCAAGGCGGCGCTGATGATCCACTACGCCTCGGAGGATCCGCGCATCAACGCCGGCTGGCCCGCCTGGGAAGAGGCCCTCGAGGCGAACAAGGTGAACTACAAGATGTACATGTATCCGAATACCCAGCACGGCTTCCACAACGACACCACGCCGCGCTACGACGAGGCGGCAGCCAAGCTGGCGTGGCAGCGCACGATGGACTTCTTCGACCTGCACCTGCGCGGATGACCCGTTGCTCGTAAGATAGGCGTATGGAACCCCTGAAGATCGGCGTCTCGGCGCGGCTCCTCTACCCGGACCCGACCCGCGCCTTCCTCCCGGCGAAATCGATCCAGTACCTCGAGCAATCGGTGGCCAACTGGATCATGTCGGGCGAGGTGCTCGCATTCATGGTCCCGGAGATGAGCCTCGCCTCGCCGCACTTCCCGAAGGCGCTTCGGGTGAAGCACTACGTCGACGTCCTGGACGGCCTGCTCCTCCAGGGCGGCGCGGACATGTCGCCGAAAAGCTACGGGGAGTCGCCGATCAACCCGCTCTGGGCCGGCGATGAGATCCGCGACGCCTACGAGATCGAGCTCTTCCACGAGTTCGTCTCGCAGGGCAAGCCGGTGTTCGGCATCTGCCGCGGGCACCAGCTCATCAACGTGGCGCTCGGCGGTTCGCTCTACCAGGACGTGGCCACGCAATGCGGCACCGGCAGCGGCCACCATCGCGACGAGGCGAGGTACGACCAGGCCTTCCACGAGATGCGCATCCTGCCCGGCACGTGGCTCTCGCGCCTGTATCCCGGCATGGTCAACACGCGCGTGAACACGATCCACCACCAGGCGATCAAGGGCCTGGGCGAGGGATTGGTGGCCGAGGCGATGAGCGAGCCCGACGGCATCGTGGAAGCGGTTCGCTGGGAAGGCCACAGCTTCGTGGTCGGCGTGCAGTGGCACCCGGAGTTCATGGACCCGAAGGACCCGTCGCTCATCGACGGCAAGCCGCTGCTGCGCGAGTTCCTGCACGCCTGCGAGTTGCGGAAGAAAACCGGCAAGGCCACCCCGGTGATGGCCGTTCGCGCCGCCTGATTCCTTCGCGACGCCGGCTCCGTCTTCACGCCTGGTTCCTCTGCGCAGGCAGTCAATCCTGGAATCCAGCCTCGCGCTGGTGCCGGATCGCGAGGACGAAAACGGCGTCGTCGACGGGGCGGTAACGGTACAAGGCGATGTATCCCGAGCGTCCACGCGATATGACCAGCTCGCGGCACCCATGCTCGACAGCCCTGCCCACCAGGGGATGCAGCTCGAGAATGCCCAGTCCGTGTTCGATGACCCCGGCGGTCGAATCCGCCGCCTCCCGATCGCTCTCCCGCAGGAACGAGACCAAGCGGACCAGATCGGCGATCGCGCGATCGGTGTATCGGAGCGTCGCCAAGCGACTAGCGCTTGGAGCGTGGAACCCGGACCGGCTTCGGCTTGCGGGGACTACGGCCCGCCACCAGTCCACGGAAGTACGCCATCACGTCGGCGTGGTCATAGGCAATGCCGGTGCGCTTGAACTCCTCGAGCGACTTGCGGCCCGACTCGAGGAAGTCCCGCCGCTTTTCGTCGCGCGCCACCTTCTCGCTGATCGCCTCCACCATGTAGGCATGCGGTGTCTGCGCGACGCCGTGCGCGAGGTCGGCGACTTTCTCCTTCAGCTCGTCCGGAAGCTTGAGCGACGTCGTACTTGCCATGGTGTCACCAAGGTAACACCATGCCCCGCGCCCGGTCAAGGCAGCGCCGCGGCCGTGCGCTAGAGCTTGTCGAGCGCCAAGCTCCCGTCGGGGGAAGCTTCCGCAGGCTCGCGCCGCCATAGCGCGATCCGCTCCCTCAGCCGCATCGCCACGCCGTCCTTCTCGTTGTCGAGCAGCATCTCGGCGTAAAGGTGGTCGGCCCTCTCCCAGTCGCGCTCGAGGTAGGCGTCGAAGGCGGCCTCGGTGCGCGCGTTGAGGGCCGCGTCCTCGCAGGGCGTGTACACGTCGGTCGGCTCGGTCTTCCCGCTCACCCGGATGCGATCGACGCGACGCATCGGGATGCGACCCGCCAGCTTGGCCACCGTCTCGCCGCTCACCAGGATCGGCGTCTTCCAGAACTTGTTGGCGCCCTCGAGGCGCGCGGCCTCGTTCACGCCGTCGCCCATGGCGGTGTAGGCGAGCCGCGTGGCCGAGCCCATGTTGCCCACGATGGCCACGCACGTGTTGACGCCAATGCGCATGTGGATCTCGGGCAGCCCCTTCGCGCGCAGCTCCTCGCGCAGGGCTTCCATCGCGCGCTGCATGCCGATGGCCGCACGCACCGCGTTGACCGCGTGCTCGGCATCGTCGAGCGGCGCGCCCCAGAACGCCATCACCGCGTCGCCGATGAACTGGACCACGGTTCCCTTGCGCTCGTGGATCACCTCGGTCATGGCGGTGAAGTGCTTGAAGAGCACCTGCTGGACCACGGGCGGCGGATGCTTCTCGGTCAACTTGGTGAAGCCCGCGAGGTCGGTGAAAATCACCGTGATCTCGCGTGACTCGCCGCCCAGCTCGAGCTTGCGGGGATCGGCCACGATCTGCTGCACGAGGTCGGGCGACAGGTAGCGCGAGAAGGCCGTCTGGACCTCGCGCTTGCGCCGCTGCTCGAGCGCATAGGCGCGCCCGCCATAGAGGAGGAACGCGAGGAGCGCCACGGCGACCGGCGTCGCGGTGGCCACCCAAAGGTGCTCCTGCTTGAAGAGGTATCCGGAGGCGGCGCCCAGCAGCAGCGCCACGGCGAATAGCGCTCCCGTGGAAGCGAACGGCCGCCAGCGGCGCATCGAGAAGAATGCGAGCACCGCGGCCAGCGCTGCGAACAGCGTGTTGCCCACCGGCCCCAGCGGGCGGATGGCCATCCCCGACAGCGCGTTGTCCACCATGGTGGCATGCAGCTTCATGCCGGCCGTGAGGAAGCTCGACTTCGTGCGGAACGAGGTCGAGAAAAGGTCCGAGGAGGCCAGCCCCAGCTCGGGGGCGGCACGCAGCTCGCGGCCGACGATGACGATCCTGCCTTCGAAGGCGGTCTTGAGCTCCTCGGGACTCGCCTGGAGCACGAGGTGGAACGGGATCGGGTCGAACACCGCGTCGGGGTCCATGTAGCGGATCATCGAGTCGGGGCCGGGCAGCGGCGGCACCTCGACCGAAGGCGCCTTGACCTGCAGGACCTTGATGATCTGCCGCCAGAATGCGTCCGCGTCGTTGGGGATGCGCCGCACGACCCCGTCCGGGTCGAAGGGAATCGTGGCGCGTCCCGAGATGGCTCCCGCCTCCACCAGCGGCGCGATCGGCTCGACCAGCTTCCACATCTTGTAGAGCGCGTCGTCGTGCTCGCGGAAGTCGGCGGCGAGGACCACGTTGCCCGCCCTCGCGATCGCCTGCGCGAACAGCCGGTCGTCCTCGGGATCCTTCGCCGGCGTATCGAAGACGAGGTCCAGCGCGATCACCACCGCGCCGCCCTGCGCCAGCCGATCGACCAGCTCGCCGTGGAGGCGCCGCGGCCAGGGCCATTCCAGCTTCAACTCGCGGATGGCCTCGTCGCTCACGCCGACCAGCGCGATCGGCTGCGTGAGCGCGGCGGGCGCCGTGTGCACCGTGAGCTCGTCGAAGATGCGCCGCTCGAAGGTTTGCCATGCCGGGACGTAGTGGAGCGCCAGCGCCCCGGCGGCGAACGCCGCGACCGCGATCACCGCATCGGCGTAGCGCGAGAGCGCTTGCTCGATGCGGGCGATCATCAGAAGCGGAAATTCACCAGGAGGCCCACCGCCTCCTCGAACTGCTTGGCGCCGATGTTGATCACCAGCACCTCGACCGCCCAGCGCTTGTCGCGCGACTCCCAGTACGCCTGCGCCGAGCCGCTCCATTCGGCGGGCAGCGCGATGAGGTTCGCCTCGTCGGTGAAGCGCTCGGCCTGGTAGGTCGCCTTGGCGCCGAGGCTCCAGCGCGCGTCGGAGAACCAGGCGCCGCCGAGGGCATAACGCTCGCGCGGGGAGAACGGGAAGCGGTTCCCGGCGAAGGGCCCGGAGAGCTCGCTGCGCGCGCGGGTTGCGTCCGCGAAGAAGGAGAGGTTGCGGGTGAGCATCGCGTTCACGGCAAGGCCGGACTCGCGCAGCTCGCCGCCGGCGATATCGGGGAAGCCTTCGAGCACGTACAGGCTCGCGAGCGGGCTGAAGGTGCGGTTGCGCAGGCGCTCGAGGTTCGAGCTGTCGGGCCGGTTGTTGAGCACGCCCGCGAGCGTGGAGAAGAGGTTCGTGACCTCCTGCCGGTCTCCGAAGAGGGTCACGAGGACCGTGGGCGTGATCTCCCACTCGGCCTGCACGCGCCCGCGCTCGAGCTGCCCGCCGGGCAGCACGTAGCGATCGTCGAGCACGATGCCCGCCGTCGAGGTGGGCTTGAGGCTGGAGAGCGAGGCCGGCCGCAGCCACTCCTGCCAGGCGGCACGGAACGTGAGGCCCGGAAGCGGCTTCACCACAACGCCCGCGCGCGGCGACCACTGGTCGCGCGAATGGTCGTCGTTCGCGAGCACGAGTTGGCCGAGGTAGTCGCGGCGCACCGTGATGTCGTTGGTCTTGTCGTACTCGGTGAAGTCGGCCTCGGCTTCCAGCGTGAGCGCGGGCATCACCGGCCAGCGTCCGCCCAGCGCGAAGCTCCGGGACTCGTCGCGCACGTCCTGCAGGACGGATTCGAGGTTGCGCGCAGCGGCCGCCGAATTGCGCGCCGTGGCGTCGCGCTCGAGGAAATCGGTCGAGTCCCACTGCGCCCACTCGGCCACGGCATAAAACTCCAGCCCGCGCGTGTTGCGCCACAAGCCGCGCGCGCTGAAGTCCTTGCGGCGCGGCGCCTGCGTGAACGCCTGCTCCCGGAAGACCGTCCCGAAGAGCGAAGGCTCCGTCGCGCGCGTCGTGAGGCCGGTGTCCTCGGCCCCGTAGCCGCCTTTCACCCAGACCTGCCAATCGGGGCTCGGCCGATAGTGCGCGCCCGCGTCGAAGCGGCGGGCCGATCCGTCGATGAGCTCATAGGCATCGAACACCGCATCCTTCCGGCCGCTGCGGATATCGGGAGCGAGCCGGTTGCCATAGACGAAGAAGCCCAGGTCGTCGCGCGGCTTGAAGCCGAAGCCGCCCGTGATCGAGGTGGCCTTCGCCGAGAAGTCGTCGAGGTCCGGCCAGTAGCGCAGGTACGAGCCCTCGAGGAAGTACGCCGCTCGCCCTTCCGCGAAGAGGCCATTCACGTTAGCGAGCGGCTCGGCGAGCTTCTCGTCGCCGTTCATCGCGCCGGCGAAGGCGAGCATTCCGTAGTTGCCCGGGCGGGCGAGCAGCGACTGGAAGCGGTTCGAGGCGCCGAAGGCGAGCGGATCGGTGGAGAAACCCTGGATCAGCTCGCTGTTGGACATGAACTTGCCGGCCATGCGGTCGGCGAGGAAGAGGTGGCTGCCGGCCCACATCGGGTCGAACGAATCCTGTGCGTTCTTCAGGGCCCAGGCCTCCAGGCCCATC